>JAIIAN010000020.1 GCA_022717655.1 Bacillota bacterium
ATCGGGAGAAATGTTTCACGTGAAACATTTCTCCCGATTCTTAATTTTTAATTATTATTTCTGTTTTTCCAAAAACTCTTCAAAAGAACTTTCAATTTCTTTTATCTTCATCTTATTAACCAGACACGCTGTTCCCTGATTATTTTTCACAAGATAGAAGTTGGAATCATAAGGATAATATTCTACTTTGAAATAAACTCCATTTTCTTTATAAAATTCTACACTCATCTCCGGCTCATCCTGTGTTTCTGGCACTTCGTCGAGCCATTCCTGACATTCCAAAGAACTGATATTACTATAGAAACTTGAGAAATCTTCGAGTGTTATTTCATTTCCATTCATAAAGTAAGTGGTTACTGTCTCGGTTTCTTCTTCACTGTTATCGTCTGAATCAGACTCACTGTCTTTCTTATCAGAACTGTCACTATCGTCTTTTTCTTTTACTTTCTCTTCCGTTGTTTTTGTAAATTCATAAGATTCTCCATCTTTTTGAATGGTTACACGGTCAAGGTCTGCAAATATATAATTAGAAACATAGTTGCTGACTAGAGTCTTAACATCAATACTTAAGAAACTTTCCACACTTGAAGAAGAAATTGTATAAATATTGGACTGGCTTTCGAGCTTCGCATAATAATTTCCATCACTGTCCTGACTTCCAAGAAGCAGAACTTCCTGCTTATCTGTTGTCACAGTCTCTGTTGTACTATCGCTTTCAGAATCATTTTCTGCATCTTCACTACTGCTGTCCTCACTCGTACTATCTTCACTGGTACTCGTGTCACTTTCACCACTGTCTTTTGTCTCTGTCACCTGATAATCAATTGTGATTTTAGTTGGTGCATCTAAACCATACTCTGCAAGCTTACTGGTATCTGCACTTACAAAACTGCCCCAGGAAAGACTGGAAATTCCATTTAAGAGATTGGAAGTATTAGAACTATCAATATCTCTTTGTGTGCTTCCTTTTGTATAACTCCATCCGGTAGAAGCAGAATCACTCTTTTCAATTACTTCAGCTTCTTCGCCCTGTTTTTCCACTGTCAGCTTCGTAACTGTAGTAGCCGTAATAGACGGGAAGCTTTCTTTTTCTGCAAGGTCATTTAAATCAAAATTAAAAGCAGTTTCAAGAGTCGAAGCAACCATATAAATTTTGCTGGTGTCGTTATCGATTGTCATGTAACAATTGCTTGTCATATCATTTACTGCACCAAACTCTAATGTATGCGTTTCATCATCCGAATTTTTGATAGAAACCTGTACGGCAGGTGCATCCAATCCATATTCTGATACATCCTCTGCATCTTTTAGTTCCCTGTCTGAACTGATTGATTTTAACTTACCTGCCAGCTCTTCAAAATTGCTCTGGTCTAACGGAAATGAAGCATCTGCGCTATAACTCCATTTATCATCTGATTTTGTAAAGGTATAAGACTGACCTTCCATTGTCACAGTCAGCTCTGTCAGTTTGTCTGTATCTGTCTCAAATGCCGTTGTCGATGTATCTGTACTGTCCTCTTCACTGCTGTTGACATTGTGATTATGAAGAACAAAATAGACTACGCAGAGCACAAGAAGCAGTACGATTCCTGCGATTAATCCGATATTTTTTTTCTTCATTACTGTTTTCTCCTCTTCATCCAGATACCACCGCCGATTACCAGAATCACTACCGGTACGACTGCTGTTACAAAGATACTCCAGAAACTTGCATCTGCTGCCGGAATTGTAAGTGTTGAGGTATCGTAGCTCTTGCTTGCGATAGAAACTGCATTGCTGTCCTCTTCACTTTCACACATCCAGTTTACAGAAGCAGAAATCAGCTCATAGTTTGCTCCGGATACCATTGTGTTCATCTGGTCATTAAACAACGCTTCGGATGAATAGTAAACAATCTGTGTTTCTTTCTCATCATCTAATTTTTCTGTGATGGAAACACCAACTGCAAATGGTCCGTCAATATCGTCACTTTCTTTTTCCATGGTCTGCATATCCTCTACATTTACTTTGGAATATGCACTGTCTGAAGTTTTCAGAATATCGGTAATTTCAAGGGAATCTCTGTAATTATCACTCTTTACAATTCCCTGTGCCAAAGGCATTAAAATGTATCGACTGCCAGATGACAGGCTTGAAGTAATGTCATTGCTTTCAATATTTGGAAGCAGATAAGATGGATTCTGAGAAATATAATGATTGGTATCTCCCTCAAGTACAATTCCATCGGCTGTCTTTACACCATAATTTTCTAATACAGAAGCAAAGTTCGGCATTTCTTCAGAAGAATAATTAGAAACAATCAAAGCCTTTCCACCATTTTCCAGATAAGAAATAATCTTAGATGCCTCATCCTCTGAAATATCTTTTGCCGGTGCAAAGATAAACAGGATATCTGCATCGTTCGGAACACTGTCCATTGTCAGCAGATTTAAAGACTGAATATCGATATTTGCTTTCTGAATCGTATCTTTTAAGGTATCACTCATGGTTGCTTCATCGTGTCCCTCTAACGTATACATCACCGGCATATTATCGGATGTCACATAAGTAATTGCACTTGTAATCTGACCTTCTCCGTCAAATCCAGTTACTTCACTGCTGTAAGTCTGATAATTTACAGAAGTCTCATATAAAGAATTATTATCAATGACTTTATTTTTATCTCCACACACTACAATGACACTGTTATTACTCACTTCATTTGATGTGTACTGTGAAACAAATTTCGGATTCACTGCCGGGTCTTTCTGTTCTACTTTGATGTGGTCACTACCCTCTTCGTATTTTTCCAGAAGTTTCTGGATATCACTGCTTTCTGAACCACTCTGCGCAATATAATAAATCTCTACGTCTTTATCAAGTTTTTTGAGCACCTTTTTCGTCTGGTCGCCAATGCTGTAAAGTTTCTGTGTACTCAAATCAATTTCTCTGTACTTTGACGGCACTTCCTGTAATACCAGATTCAATACTACGATAATTGCAATAAAAATCGTGATTGCGCCCATGCTGTAAGAACCATGCTTTAAGTTCTTCTTATTTTGAATTCGTTTTTCTTTGCTTTTCTTTCGTAATTCTTTAAAATCTATTTTTTTGAATTTCTTGCTGTCTGAATCTTTCTTCGATTCTTTCTTTAAGTCTTTATCTAAATCTTTATTTTCATTGTTTGTATTCATGTTTGCATTTTCTCCTCTCTATTCACCTCAAATCAGCTCCAACGCCGTTTCTGTATTGACTGAACGGTTAAAAATATGAAAATGCAGATTACGGATAACATATATACAATTCCGGAGAAATCTAAAATTCCTCCTACAAAGTTATCAAAATGATTTGTAATTGCAAGCAAATCTAACAGTTTCTGGATTGCGCCCTCATAAAGGGAAGATTTTACAATATAGACAATTACAACTGCGCCAAGCAGTACCACTCCTGTAATTCCGGTCAAAATATTGTCTTTTGTCATCTGATAGACCACCATCGCAATTAAAATCGCAATCACTGCAAATGCAAGCATAGAAGCCATCGCGGTCTGTGAGAAGAAAGATTCAATTCCGTTCATCACAAAACTGCAGAATAATGCCACAAAGGTAAGAACCGCTGCGATAACCTGACTTTCTGTAATCGAAGATAAGAAAAGTCCAACTGCGATGTTCGCACATCCTAAGAAGAAAAATCCTACAATTGCAGTTAAAGTCATTGGATAAGATACCGTTCCATATTTTGCCAAAATAAATGGATAAAATGATGCAATTACAACTGGAATCAGATAAATTGTAACCATTCCAAGATATTTTCCGAATACTATCTTCCAAATTGGCACCGGTGAAGTGAATAATAACTGGTCTGTTTTATTTCTTTTCTCTTCCGCTAAAATCCTCATTGTTAAAATCGGAGTGATAATCAGAAATACAAACGTCACGGAATTCAAGGTCGTTCCAAAGTCCGGACTTGCGTAATTTAAGTTATATGCCGTAAAATAAATCCCCAGAACCAGCATGATAAACGCCATAAACACATATCCTTGCATGGATGTAAGATAACTTTTTAACTCTTTTTTATAAATCGCCAGCATTTTCTTTCTCCTCCTCGTTGTCGTCTTCGGTCAATTTTAAGAATACTTCTTCCAGCGTCATATTTGTCGGCTGCATTTTTAAAATCGGACATTTTGCATCTGCCAGAGCAAAGAAAATATTTTCTCTCATATCCTGTTCCCCTGATATTTTAACGGTAAAATCACAGGCATCCGGCACAAAAGATTCATGGTAAATCATTTCCTGAATATTTTCTACGAGGTCCATTGCCTTTCTGATTTCTTCTTCTTTACCTTTTACCGTAAGTTCAAGAGAATTTGCACCTTCCATTACCTTACTTAAATTCTCCGGTGTATCGCTTGCTACCAGTTTTCCACGGTCAATAATCAATACATGGTCACAGACTGCACTTACCTCTGAAAGGATGTGGGAACTTAAAATAACGGTATGTTTTTCTCCAAGACTCTTAATTAAATCCCTGATTTCAATAATCTGTTTCGGGTCAAGACCAACGGTCGGCTCATCCAAAATAATAATTTCCGGATATCCAAGCAGAGCCTGTGCAATTCCAACCCTCTGTTTAAAACCTTTTGAAAGGTTCTTAATCAGACGTTCCTGTACTTCTTCAAGCTTTGTAGTTGACATAACTTCTTTTATATTCTTTTCCCGCTTTGCTTTTGGAATGGATTTTAACTCCGCTACAAATTTTAAATATTCTCTGACTGTCATATCCTGATAAACCGGAGGCAGCTCCGGCAGGTAACCGATACATTTTTTTGCGGCTTCCGGCTCCTCTAAAATGTTGTGTCCATCAATCAGAATTTCTCCCTGTGTCGATGCAATGTAGCCGGTAATCATATTCATTGTCGTCGATTTACCTGCTCCATTCGGTCCTAAAAAGCCATAAATTTTTCCTTTTTCTATGGTAAAACTCAAGTGGTCTACAGCCACGTGGTCACCATATTTTTTGACCAGGTCCTTTACTTCAATCAAGGTATTTCCTCCTTTAATTACTTATGCACTCTCGGAATCCTCTTTTATAACATCAATATAAGAAGATTCCGAGAATACATGTTTCTTTTTTCATATTTTTCTCACCGTTCTATTCTATTTACTATTTGTGATAAAAATTAGATGAGACTGTGTTTTTTCTGTGAATCCTTGCAAAACACAATAGTCGTAACACTTTTGACTTCTTACGACAAAGTTTCCCATGAACCTAAAAAAGAAAAATCTTAAAAAAAGTCAAAAAAAGAGAGCCTTTTTCAGCCCTCTTTCGTTCTTTATTTCTATTCTATTTTATATGCTGTTTTTTCCTACACAATCGGTTCTTTTGCCGGAGTTCCTGCTTTTCTCGGATACTTTTTCGGTGTATTTTTCACTTTTTTAATCAATAAAATCGTACGTTCCATATCTGAATCCGGCAGTAAAAATTCTTCTGTTTTTTCGACTTTTCCACCTAAAACTGCAATCGCTTTTTTGCCTTCTTCCAGTTCTTCTGCCGCTTTTCCTGACTTATATGCAGCAAAGTATCCACCTGTCTTTACATAAGGCAGACAATACTCACTGATTACACTTACCCTTGCAACTGCACGTGTCACGCTTAAATCAAAAGCCTCTCGAAGCTCTGGTTTTTTTGCACCATCTTCCGCACGTCCATGTACTGTTTCAATACCTTCTAAACCTAACTTTTCGATGACTTCATTTAAGAATTTCAAACGTTTATTTAAGGAATCAAGCAGAGTTACTTTCAGATGAGGAAACGCAATTTTTAATGGAATTCCAGGAAATCCTGCGCCTGTTCCGACATCAATACAGCTCTCAATTTTACTCATATCCAGTGCTTTTACTATGGAAAGACTATCTGCAAAATGCTTCTGAAGTACCTCATCAAACTCTGTAATTCCGGTCAGATTCATCACCTTATTCCACTCAATTAACAGCTCATAATACTGAATAAACTGCGCTTTTTGTTCTTCAGAAAGTGTAATTTTAAACTCTTTTACAGCGTTTTCTAACAGTGTTAAATCATAATTCATGTATTCCCATTTCCCCCTCTTCGATAAGATTCCAGGTACACAAGAAGGACAGAAATATCTGCCGGAGAAACCCCTGCAATTCTGGAAGCCTGACCTACAGAAACCGGACGGTATTCTTCTAATTTCTGTCTTGCTTCAATTCTAAGTCCACTAATTGCTTCATAATCCAGTTCTTCTGGAAGTTTCTTTGTTTCCAGCTTCTTAAACTGTTCCACCTGTTTCATCTGGCGCTTAATATATCCATCGTATTTGATATTAATGTTAACCTGTTCTCTTACATCTTCCGGAAGTTCCGGTCTTTTCTTATCTAAAGGAGCTAATAATTCATAGTTTAATTCCGGACGACGAATTAATTCCGCAAGGGAACATCCGTTTTTAAGAGGGGTGCTTTCATAGTGTTCAAGCAGTTCCTGTACCTCTTTCGTTGCCCCTACATAAGTATGTTCCACACGCTCTTTTTCTTCCTCGATTTTTGCTTCTTTCCACAAAACATAATCATACTGTTCTTTACTTACAAGCCCCACCTGATAACCTTTTTTTCTTAATCTTAAGTCTGCATTATCCTGTCTTAAAAGCAGTCTGTATTCCGCACGGCTTGTCATCATTCGGTATGGTTCATGATTCTCTTTTGTAACCAAATCGTCGATTAATACACCAATATAGGACTCGGAACGATCTAAAATCAGCATCTCTTTTCCAAGCACTTTCATTGCCGCATTGATACCTGCAATCAGTCCCTGGGCAGCTGCTTCTTCATATCCTGAGCTTCCGTTAAACTGTCCACCGGAGAACAAACCTTTGATTTCTTTAAATTCAAGTGTCGGATATAACTGTCTTGCATTAATACAGTCATACTCAATCGCATAGGCATTTCTTACAATTTTTGCGTGCTCTAATCCTGCAACAGAATGGTACATTTCGTACTGCACGTCCTCCGGAAGAGAGCTTGACATTCCACCTACATACATCTCATTTGTATATAATCCTTCCGGCTCAATAAAAACCTGATGGCGTTTTTTATCCGCAAAACGTACGACTTTATCCTCAATGGATGGACAGTATCTTGGACCTGTTCCTTCTATCATACCGGAGTATAATGGAGAACGATCCAGGTTGTTTCTGATAATCTCATGTGTGGTTTCATTGGTATAAGTTAGCCAGCAAGATGCCTGGTCAATCTGAACATCCTCCGGATTGGTAGAGAAAGAAAACGGTACAACTCTTTCATCTCCAAACTGCTCTTCCATCTTTGAAAAATCAATACTTCTTTTGTCAATTCTGGCAGGTGTTCCTGTCTTAAAGCGATACATCTCGATGCCAAGTTTTTTCAGGGAATCGGTCAGATGATTCGCTGCCTGAAGTCCGTTTGGACCGGTATGATTGCTTACATCACCATAAATACATCTTGCCTTTAAGTAGGTTCCCGTACAAAGCACAACCGCTTTCACCGCATACTCTGCACCGGAATAAGTCCTTACTCCTTTAATCTGTTTGTCCTCAGCAAGAATCTCTGTTACCTCTGCCTGACGAATGGTCAGATGCTCTGTATTTTCCAGTGTATGGCGCATACTTCTGCTATATTCCTGTTTATCTGCCTGCGCACGCAAAGAATGAACCGCAGGACCTTTTGATACATTTAACATCTTAGACTGGATGAATGTTTTATCAATATTTTTTCCCATTTCTCCACCCAAAGCATCCAATTCACGTACCAGATGTCCCTTGGAACTACCACCTACATTGGGGTTGCAAGGCATGAGTGCAATGCTGTCCACACTTACCGTAAACATAATCGTTTCCAGCCCCAGACGTGCACATGCAAGTGCTGCTTCACATCCGGCATGACCTGCACCAACAACAGCAATATCATAATTTTCTGTCAAATGATTCATCTGTTTTTCTCCTTTTTTTGCTTTTATTTTATCCTGATTTTTTACTTTCCGGTACAGAATTTTGAGAAGATTTCATTGACTAAATCTTCCCCTACAGCCTCTCCGATAATACTTCCTAAAGCCTCGTAAGCATTCATTAAATCAATTGAAAAGAAGTCTTCCGGCATCTGCATTTCAATGCTGTTTTCGACCATTTTTAAGCTGTCAAGTGCTTCTTCAAGTGCCGTTTTATGTCTCATATTTGTGATATAAACTTCATCATTAAAGCTTAATTCACCTTCAAAGAACATGTTTTTAATCTCTTGCTCCAGCACATCAATTCCCTGTTCTTCCTTTGCCGAAATCGACACAATCGGATGAGAAAGCTTTTCTTTTAACATTTCTTCGGTTACTTTCTGTTCCAAATCGGTCTTATTTAACAGCACAATTGCCTTTTTATCTTCGAGAATTTCCATGATTTCTTCATCATTTTCATCAAGAGGACGTGAAGAATCCACCACATAAAGAATCAAATCCGCATCTTTTGCATACTCTTTTGCCCTTCCTACACCGATTTGTTCTACTTTATCTTCTGTATCACGGATTCCGGCAGTATCAATCATACGAAGGGAAATTCCATGAAGCACAATCGTTTCTTCTAAGATATCTCTTGTCGTACCCGCAATATCCGTTACAATCGCACGTTCTTCTCCTACAAGTACATTCATAAGGGAAGATTTTCCAGCATTTGGTTTTCCCACGATAACTGTTTTAATGCCCTCTTTCATCATCTTTCCTTCTTTTACTGTAGAAAGAAGGTTTTCCACTTTCTCTTTCTGAATTTTGATATCTTTCCACAAAGTTTCCCCATATCCATCCACACTGATATGTTCCGGGTCGTCTAACGCAGATTCGATATATGCAATATGATAGATAATATTCTCTCTGATTTCACGGATTACTTTCTGCACAGAGCCTTTTAACTGATGAAGAGAACTCTTTAATGCATACTCATTCTTTGCATTAATTATATCAATGACTGCCTCTGCCTGTGATAAATCAATTCTTCCGTTTAAGAAAGCACGCTTGGTAAATTCGCCTGGTTCTGCCGGTCTTGCACCATACTTAATGACTGTTTCCAGCACTTTTTTCATTGCAAGCACACCGCCATGACAGTCAATTTCAATGGTATCTTCCCCTGTATAACTTCTCGGACCGTCCATTACCATGACTAAAACTTCGTCAATTTCTTCGTCTCCATCATAAATAAAACCATAATTTATCGTGTGAGATTTTACTTCTTCTATCTTATTTTTTCCGTTTTTGGAACGGTAGATTTTTCCCGCAATTTCACGGCTTTTTGGACCACTCATTCGTATAATTCCAATCCCTGAAGCGGTCATAGCTGTTGCAACTGCTGCTATCGTTTCTGATGCCAGTATCGGCATAATCCAGCCTCCTAACCCAATTTAATATACTCTTAAGAAACAAAAAACGCTCCAGATAAAAGCACAGAGAATCCATCTCCAACATTCACGCTTTCACCTAGAACGTCTTTATTTTTTACTACATTATTTCTTTAATTTTACAACCACATGGCGATATGGTTCACTGCCCTCGCTATATGTTTCAACATAACGGTTTCCCTGAAGTGCAGAATGAATAATTCTTCTTTCATAAGGATTCATCGGCTCTAAAGAAACAGGTTTTCTTGTCTTTCTTACTTTGTAAGCAATGCTCTTTGCAAGATTTTCAAGTGTTTCTTTTCTTCTGTTTCTATAGTCTTCTGTATCAAGTTTTACACGGACATAACCCTGTCTGCCTTTGTTTACAACAAGGCTTGTAAGGTACTGAAGAGAATCCAGTGTCTGTCCTCTTTTTCCAATCAGAATACCCATATCCTGTCCGATAAATTCAACTTCAAGGCTGCCATCTTCTGCTGTGTATTCTATTTTAAGCTCAACTTCAAGCTCCATTGCTTTGAATACGCCACTTAAGAACTTTTCAGCTTCTGCTTTGATTTCTGCAATCTCTTCCTCGCTACGTTTGATGATTTTCTTCTCTTCGCGAGGCTTTGGCTGCTCTTTTTTTGTTTCCTGATGTTTCACCGATTTTACGGTTTCTTCTACAGGTTTTTCTGCTGCCTTATCCGTTTTTTTCACTTCTTTTTTTACCGGAACAGACTCTTTTATTTCTTCTGCTACAGGTTCTTCCGGTAAGGTTTCTTCTTTTCTGCGAGCTTTTATGATTGCCGGTTTTTTACCGATTCCAAAAAATCCTGAACTGCCTTCAGTCACAACCTGAATCTCCAGATTTTCACTGGAAACGCCAAGTTCAATGCTGGCTTTGATAATTGCCTCATCTGCTGTTTTAGCAGAAAACTCTTTGAATTCCATAACGCTTCCCCCTTACCGTTATTTTTTCTTTGTCTTATTCTTTTTATCAAATTCTGCAACCATGTTAGCCTTTGATGCAAGGCTTCCCGGTTTTGTTTCCGGTACTTCTCTGTAAGTATCTACAGCTTTTGAACCACTGTTATTATTGTATTTCTTTAAGTTTGTGGTACGTTTTGGTTCTTCAATATTTCTGACATTCTGTTTTGCCTGCTGTGTGATTTTCTGTGGCGGAAGTCCTGCTTTTTCACGTTTTTTAGCAGCTTTTGCCTGATTTTTACGGATATAATCCTCTAAATCCATGTTGTCCAGATGTTTGTTAATAACAAGCTGCTGGATACAACGAATCACAGAACCGGCAATCCAGTAAATACCAATACCAACCGGGAATGAGAAACAGATAAATGCAGAAAACAGAGGCATAAATGTGTTCATGCTTTTCATTGTTGCGTTCATCTGGTCATTTGCTCCACCGTCCTGAGTGGTTGCTGCTGTTGGCATTAATTTAATATTTAACATCTGTGTCAGCCAGGATAATACCGGAATTAAAACTGCTGCAAGAATCAACAGATAAGAGTGTGAACTCCATCCTGACTTAATCAGTGCAAGCGGGGTATCTGCGATATTCAGTCCAAGGAAATTCTGCATCGGACGAATTGTATTTGCTGTATTGCTTAATACATCTGAGAATCCACTAAAATCACTGATTTCACCCAAGTGTTTCCACTGTGTTGGTGATAAGTTGTATAATACGTCAATAATACGGTCTGTTGTTACATCATCTGCTTTCCAGGTATAAGTTCTTAAGCCCTCATCCTTGATAAACTGTGTCAGGATATCCGCATATCCGTTTACACTTGTGATACTTACAACGGCTTTGTCAAAAATTGCTTTAATCTCGCCAATATATCCAGGAATATTAATAATAACCTGGTATAAAGCAAAGAAAATCGGCATCTGAATGAATAACTGCAGACAACTTCCTGTCGGAGACACGCCATATTTTTCATAAACTGCCATTGTCTCTTCCTGCATCTTCATCTGAGAAGCCTGGTCTTTTTTTCCTCTGTATTTTTTACTGATTTTCTGCAATTCTGGTGACATAACTGCATTCATTTTTGAAAACTTCTGCTGTTTAATCTGCAGAGGTATCATGAATGCATAAATGATAATTGTAAATAATATAATACAAAGACCGAGATTATGAATCCCAATCTTGTAAATGCCGTTCATCAGCCAGCCCATTACCTCGGCTACCCATTTTACAATCGGCATTGAACTCTTACTTAACAATGCACCCAAAATTTGTCCTCCTTATATAACCGGTGACCCCAATATTTTCCTAATTATTGTGTGCTCTTATCCACATCATTTTTCGGTTCATCAGGGCACCGGGTCATATCCGCCTTTGGAAAATGGATTACATCTTAAAATTCGCCAGCCGGCCAGTAAGCAGCCTTTTACTGCTCCATATTTTTCAATTGCTTCCAGTCCATATTGAGAACACGTAGGTATATAGGGACAACGTGTACTCTTTAATGGGGATATATACTTTTGATAAAACCGAATCAATTTAATTAGTATCGTTTTCATTCTCTTCGCTTTTTATGGTTTTTGTGAGTTTTCCTAAATGCATTAATGCACTTTCTATGGAATGAAACCCCTGGTCCTTTCCATTTACCCTGACTACAATTACAATATCATATCCACATTTAAACTTTTCCTCATTTAACCGATAACTTTCTCTTATGAGGCGCGCAAGATGGTGTCTCACAACACTGTTTCCCACCTTTTTGCTTACGGATATGCCAACTCTGTTTTTTTCTAACTGATTTTCTCTTACATACATAACCAGATATCGATTTGCTTTTGATGTTCCACTTTTATAAACCAGCTGAAAATCTCTGTTCTTCTTTAACGACTCTGAATATTTCATAAACCATCCTTTAATGAAAAGAGAAGAAAAGACCACATGTCTGCGGTCTTAAGCTGATAATTTTTTTCTTCCTTTTAATCTTCTTGCAGCTAAAACTTTTCTTCCACCTTTTGTGCTCATTCTAGCTCTGAATCCGTGAACTTTAGATCTCTGTCTCTTTTTTGGCTGAAATGTCATTTTCATAATTCCAGGCACCTCCTTTAAATAAATATCTATCTATCTTGAGATAGTATTCCTATGGTTATGCATTATTTAGTAAACATCATTTCAATTATATTCATAAACACCCACTCCGTCAAGCATTTTTTCGATTTTTTTATACCAATTTATACCTGACTGAGGCTTTTAAAATTTGTCATTTATGGATTATTTTGCGCTTTTTGAGTTATCCACATTTATCCACATCGCAAAAAAGTTATCCACATTTTCACTTTTGCAAGTTATCCACATTTTGTGGATAACTTTTCAATTTTCCCTCTCTAAAAAAAAGTTATCCACAAAGTTATCCACATTTTTTGGTTTACATAATATTTTGAAAAAAATGTGGATAACTCGACCTTTTTTTGTGGATAACTTTGAAAAAAATGTGGATAACTTTTTTTGACTTTTAAAAAATCCTTTAAAATCAAGGGTTTCAGCGTGTGGATAATGTGGAAAAAAGTTATCCACATTATCCACATTTACTGGTTGCAAATAATGCCTTTTTTCGAGTTATCCACATTATCCACATTGCTTTTTTTCGAGTTATCCACATTATCCACATTGGGAAAAGTTATCCACATTTTTCACCTAGTTTTCCACATTTTTGTGATTAAACGGTTGATAAAAGTCCCAATTTATTATAGAATAGATAAATACAAAACTTGTAGTATTTTGATAGAAAGTGTATTTTTCGCACTTTCTATTGTTACGTTGTTTTATATTTACTTAAACACAGGAGATACACCATGCATCCAATACAAGAAAAATGGACGGATATCCTTAATACCATCAGAGAGGAACATCAGCTCTCTGATATTTCTTTCAAAACATGGCTTGAAACGCTTACTGTCCACAGTGTTGAGGACAATGAAGTGACAATTGTAGTTCCTACCGGGCTGATTGGTATCAACTATATTACCAACCGTTATCTTCTTCCATTAAAAGTAGCCATTTCTGAGGCAACCGGAGAAGAATATGAGATTGCCCTGATCGAGCCAAAAGATATTCCATCTGAAACAGTACAAGCTCCCTCTACTATTATTAATGAAAATGTTGAGCGTGCAAACTTAAATCCCCGCTATACATTTGATACTTTCGTAGTCGGAAGCAATAATAAAATGGCACATGCAGCGTCCGTTGCGGTTGCTGAATCCCCAGGAGAAGCTTATAATCCATTGTTTATCTACGGTGGCGTTGGTCTTGGAAAAACACATCTAATGCATTCAATTGCACATTTTATTCTGCAGAAAAACCCAGAAACGCGGGTATTGTACGTTACAAGTGAAATTTTTACAAACGAATTGATTGAATCTATCCGCAGTGGTAATAATGCAGATATGACCATGACTAAGTTTCGGGAGAAGTATCGCAACATCGATGTTCTGATGATTGACGATATTCAATTTATTGTAGGAAAAGAATCCACACAGGAGGAGTTTTTCCACACATTTAATGCACTTCATGGTGCAAAAAAACAAATTATCATATCTTCTGATAAACCTCCGAAAGATATGGAAATCTTAGAAGACCGCCTTCGCTCCCGCTTTGAATGGGGCTTAATCGTTGATATTTCAGCTCCCGACTACGAGACAAGAATGGCGATTCTTAAGAAAAAAGAAGAACTTGACGGCTATTATATTGATGATGATGTCATTGAGTACATCGCAAAGAACGTTACCTCAAACATCCGTGAATTAGAGGGTTCTCTCAATAAGATCATGGCATTTGCCAATCTGGAAAACTGTGAAATCAACCTCGCTCTGGCTGAAAAAGTCTTAAAAGACATCATTTCTCCGGATGAAGAGATAAGGGTCGTAACCCCTGAAATCATTATCCGTACGGTTGCTGAACACTTTGATTTATCCGCCAGTGACTTAATAGGAAACAAGAGAAGCTCTCAAATCACTTATCCGCGCCAGATTGCCATGTATCTCTGCCGTCAAATGACCGATATCACCTTGAAAATTATCGGTGATAAGCTTGGGGGACGTGACCATAGTACCATTATGAACGGAATCAAGCGAATCGAAAAAGAAGTTCAGTATTCTGAAGAAACCAGAGAAGTGATTAATATACTTAAAAAGAAGATTAATCCAGCTAAAAATTCTCTTAAATAAGATTAAAAAATTAATCTTCATCCACACTTCTCTTGAAAATTGACATAGTTATCCACATTTTGGGTGTCAAAAATGTGGATAACTCGAAAAAAAATGTGGATAACTGCCATTTTTTTGTGGATAACTATGTGGATAACTCGGAGAAAAATGTGGATAACTTTTTTTTAAGTACTTTTTAAGTTGTTTAAGCAGAAAAGTTATCCACATTGATTTTGAGTTATCCACAAGTTATCCACATAGTTATCCACATTGTCAACACCCCTTAAGCCCTTTATTTACAAGGGTTTCAAGAGTTATCCACATTATCCACATCCCCTACTACTACTACTATTATATTATATATATATATATATGTTTATAGCAAAACCATTTTCACAGAAAGGAAGTTATCCACATTATGAAATTAATCTGTTCAAAGTCTGAGTTACTAAAAAGTGTAAACATTGTCATGAAAGCAGTTCCTTCAAAAACTACAATGCCAATCTTACAGTGTATCCTGATTGACGCATCTGCCAACATTATCAAATTTACATCAAATGATATGGAACTTGGAATTGAGACAATTGTAGAGGGCTCTATCGAAGAAAAAGGAATCGTTGCTCTTGATGCAAAAATCTTTTCAGAAATTGTTAGAAAATTACCTGATAATGATGTTACAATTGTGACAGACGAAAAACAAAACACAACAATTACTTGTGAAAAAGCAAAATTCAATATTCCAGGACAGTCTGGTGAAGATTTTTCTTATCTGCCATTTATCGAAAAAAATGAAGGAGTTCAGATTTCACAGTTCACATTAAAAGAATTGATTCGTCAGACTATCTTCTCTATTGCAGTAAACGAAAACAATAAACTGATGACAGGTGAATTATTCCAGATTGCCAACAATACACTCCGAGTTGTCTCTCTTGACGGACATCGTATCTCAATCCGTAAGATTCCGTTAAAGAATGAGTGTTCTGACAAGAAAGTAGTTGTTCCTGGAAAAACGTTAAACGAAATCAGTAAGATTTTATCTGGCGAAACTGAAGATATGGTGGATATCTATTTTGCGGAAAATCATATTTTATTTGAGTTTGACAATACAAAAGTTGTTTCAAGATTGATTGAGGGAGAATATTTCAAGATTGACCAGATGTTATCCAGTGATTATGAAACAAAAGTAACCTTGAACAAAAAAGAATTTTTAGATAGTATTGACCGTGCAACGCTTCTTGTAAAAGAGGGAGATAAAAAACCAATTATCATCACAATTAACGATGAGGGTATGGAACTTCAGATTGATTCCCAGATTGGTTCGATGAAAGAGGACATCGACATTAACAAAATGGGAAAAGATATTATGATTGGTTTCAATCCGAAATTCTTAATTGATGCCTTAAAGGTTATCGATGACGAAGAAATCCACATTTACCTCATGAATCCAAAAGCACCTTGCTTTATTCGTGATGATGCAGGACAATATGTATATCTGATTCTTCCGGTAAACTTTAACTCTGTTGGAAGATAATCGGAATTACATGGGTAAATGGGTAACATGTATTCTTACAAAATCAAGCACAGAAAGATTCTAAGAGTACAGGAGCGCAGAAAGGACAAAACATGGAAATTATAAAATTAAGAGATGAATTTATAAAATTAGGTCAGGCATTAAAAGCAGCCAATCTCGTAGAGGATGGAGTGGATGCAAAATATGTCATCCAGGATGGTCTTGTGACTGTAAATGGAGAAGTGGATACAAGAAGAGGCCGTAAACTTTATGACGGAGATGTTGTATCTTATGATGGACAGGAAATTAAAATTGTAAAATAACGACAGGTGTACAGATGTATATTGAATCAATGGAATTAAAGGATTTTAGAAATTATGAGTTTTTGTCTCTGCAGTTTGATAAGGGAACAAATATTTTCTACGGTGACAATGCACAGGGAAAAACAAATATCCTTGAGGCAGTTTATCTTTGTGGAACGACGAAGTCCCACAGAGGAAGCAAAGACCGTGAGATGATTCGGTTTCATGAAAATGAATCGCATATCAAGCTCAGAATCAACAAAGGGGGCATTTCCCACAGAATAGACATGCATTTGAAAAAGAATAAGGCAAAGGGAATTGCAATCGACGGGATTCCAATCCGTAAAGCGAAAGAGCTTCTTGGAATTGTGAATATCGTATTTTTCTCACCGGAAGATTTGAATATTATAAAAAATGGTCCAGGTGAACGCCGGAGATTTCTTGATTCAGAATTATGTCAGCTTAATAAAATCTATCTGTCGGATTTGTTTCAGTACAATCACATTTTAAACCAGCGCAATAAATTGTTAAAAGATATCGCTCAGAAAGACAGTCTTAAGAGTACGCTGGATATCTGGGATGAACAGCTTGTTCGTTACGGAACGTCGGTAATTCAAAGCAGACGTGAATTTATCCACGAAATGAATGAAGTGATACAGCGGATACATAGCAGCATTACAGGAGGAAAAGAACAGATTGAACTGATTTATGAGCCAAATGTGGAAGAAGAACAGTTTCTGGAAATGCTGCTTAGAAACAGAGAAAAAGATTTTAAATTTAAAAACACATCATCGGGTCCCCACAGAGACGATATGTGTGTTAAAATAAATCATATCGACATTAGAAAATACGGTTCTCAGGGACAACAGCGTACAGCAGCCTTGTCATTGAAATTATCAGAAATTCATCTGGTAGAAAGAAAAATTAAAGATGTTCCTATTTTGCTGCTGGATGATGTATTATCAGAACTTGATGTGAACAGACAGAATTATCTTCTGGAGAGCATCAAAAATATTCAGACCATGATTACCTGTACGGGTCTGGATGAATTTGTGAACAGCAGGTTTGAAATAAATAAACTTTTCAAAGTAGTAGACGGGACCATCGTTAACTGATATCAGGGAAACAGGAGGAATTGGATGAACACAGAAATTAAAACAGAGTATGGAGCCGACCAGATTCAGATACTGGAGGGTCTGGAAGCAGTAAGAAAGAGACCAGGTATGTATATTGGCAGTACTTCATCCAGAGGTCTGCATCACCTTGTGTATGAGATTGTAGATAATGCGGTAGACGAGGCACTGGCGGGTTATTGTGATACAGTAGAAGTCGTAATTAACGAAGACAATTCGGTTACGGTTATTGATAATGGACGAGGTATTCCGGTAGGAATTAATCATAAAGCGGGAATCCCTGCGGTAGAAGTTGTATTTACGATTCTTCATGCCGGAGGAAAATTCGGCGGTGGCGGATATAAAGTATCC
The DNA here is from genome assembly GCA_022717655.1 of Bacillota bacterium. GTDB lineage: Bacteria > Bacillota > Clostridia > Lachnospirales > Lachnospiraceae > Blautia. Next base: position 17,861 of record JAIIAN010000020.1, read on the forward strand.
GGCGGTCTGCATGGTGTAGGTGCATCGGTTGTAAATGCACTGTCAACATGGCTTGAGGTTACGATTTATCATGAAGGTAAAATCTACCGTCAGCGTTATGAGCGTGGAAAAACCATTTATAAATTAAAAGTCATTGGGGATTGTGACCCACAAAAGACTGGAACAATGGTTACGTTCCATCCGGACCCTGAAATTTTTGAAGAAACCGTATTTGATTTTCATACATTAAAACACAGATTCCGTGAAATTGCATTTTTGACTAAGGGTCTTAAAATTATTGCAAAGGATAACCGTGGGGAAGAACCAAAAGAGACAGTTTTCCACTATGAAGGCGGAATCCGTGAATTTGTGCAGTATTTAAATAAAAGCACCACAGCTCTCTACGAGGAAATTCTGTACTTTGAGGGAACAAAGGACGGAGTCATGGTAGAAGTTGCGATGCAGCACAATGATTCTTACACAGAAAACACTTATGGATTTGTAAATAATATTACAACTCCTGAAGGTGGAACTCATGTAGTCGGTTTTAGAAATGCATTGACAAAAACTTTTAATGAGTATGCAAGAAAGAATAAATTATTAAAAGACAGCGATGCAAATCTTTCCGGTGAAGATATTCGTGAGGGATTAACCGCAATCATCAGTGTCAAGATTGAAGACCCTCAGTTTGAAGGACAGACAAAACAGAAACTTGGAAACAGTGAAGCGAGAGGTGCTGTGGATAACATCGTATCCAATCAGCTTGAAATTTATTTAGAGCAGAATCCGGCAGTTGCAAAAATTATTGTGGAAAAATCTGTGCTTTCACAGAGAGCCAGAGACGCAGCAAGAAAAGCAAGAGATTTAACCAGAAGAAAAACGGCGCTTGAGGGAATGTCTCTTCCAGGCAAGCTGGCAGACTGCATGGACAAAGACCCGTCTAAATGTGAAATTTACATCGTAGAGGGTGATTCTGCCGGTGGTTCTGCAAAGACTGCAAGAAGCCGTGCGACGCAGGCGATTCTTCCGCTTCGAGGTAAAATTCTGAATGTAGAGAAAGCGCGTCTGGACAGAATTTATGCAAATGCAGAAATCAAAGCAATGATTACGGCATTTGGAACAGGAATTCATGATGATTTCGATATCAGCAAACTCAGATATAATAAAATTATTATCATGACGGATGCCGATGTCGATGGTGCGCATATTGCAACCCTGCTTCTGACATTTTTATATCGTTTCATGCCGGAGCTGATTAAACAGGGACATGTATATCTTGCAAAGCCACCTCTGTTTAAGATTGAACGGAATAAAAAAGTGTATTATGCTTATTCAGAAAAAGAACAGGATGAGATTCTTAACGAAATCGGACGTGACGGCAATAATCGTATACAGCGTTATAAAGGTCTTGGAGAGATGGATGCAGAGCAGTTATGGGAGACAACAATGGACCCAGAACGCCGTATTTTGTTAAAAGTTGTTATGGATGAAGAAACTTCTTCAGAAGTGGATTTAACATTTAAGACACTTATGGGTGATAAGGTAGAGCCTAGACGTGAGTTTATCGAGGAAAATGCAAGATATGTCAAGAACCTTGATATTTAAGTTTGATGCGTGAATAGATTGTTCAAGTCGAACGTCCGTGAGACTTAGTGCGTGATTCTGGTCAGCATATGATGTTAAATTGACTTAAACAGAGTTAAGGAGAGACAAATGGAAGATAATATTTTTGATAAAGTTCACGAGGTGGACCTGCAGAAAAAAATGGAAGAATCGTACATTGAGTATGCGATGAGTGTTATTGCATCTCGTGCGCTTCCAGATGTAAGAGATGGCTTAAAGCCGGTACAGAGAAGAATTCTGTTTTCAATGATTGAATTGAATAATGGACCGGATAAGCCACATAGAAAATGTGCCCGTATCGTAGGTGATACCATGGGTAAATATCACCCGCACGGTGACAGTTCAATTTACGGAGCATTGGTAAACATGGCTCAGGACTGGTCTACAAGATATCCGCTTGTAGACGGTCATGGAAACTTTGGTTCTGTGGATGGTGATGGCGCAGCTGCTATGCGTTATACAGAAGCAAGGCTGAGTAAGATTTCCATGGAAATGCTTGCAGACATCAACAAAAATACAGTTGATTTTGCACCGAACTTTGATGAAACAGAAAAAGAGCCGGTGGTACTGCCGTCCCGGTATCCGAATCTTTTAGTAAACGGAACTTCCGGTATTGCGGTTGGTATGGCAACCAATATTCCACCGCACAATTTAAGAGAAACCATTTCTGCGGTTGTTAAAATTATTGACAACTATGTGGAAGAGGATCGAGATACCGGGATGGATGAAATTTTATCCATCGTAAAAGGTCCGGATTTCCCAACAGGAGCTATGATTCTTGGTACAAGAGGAATTGAAGAAGCTTACCGTACCGGACGTGGAAAAATCAGAGTACGCGCAGTCACAGATATTGAGACGCTTCCAAACGGCAAGAGTCAGATTATTGTCACAGAACTGCCATACATGGTAAATAAAGCGCGTCTGATTGAAAAGATGGCAGAACTGGTAAGAGATAAAAAGATTGATGGAATCACTTCTATCAACGACCACTCAAACAGAGAGGGAATGCGTATCTGTATCGAATTGAGAAGAGATGCAAATGCGAACGTTATTTTAAATCAGTTATACAAACATACCCAGCTTCAGGATACCTTTGGGGTAAATATGCTTGCGCTTGTGAATAATGAGCCGAAAGTGATGAATCTTCTGGATATGCTGAAATATTATTTACAGCATCAGGAAGATGTAGTTACAAGAAGAACCAAATATGATTTAAATAAAGCGCAGGAAAGAGCCCACATCTTAGAAGGACTCTTGAAAGCACTGGAAAATATCGATGAAGTGATTCGTATTATCCGTGCAAGTAAAAATACACAGGAAGCCAAAGAAGGATTGATTACTGCATTTGGACTGACAGAAGTTCAGGCTCAGGCGATTGTAGATATGCGTCTGCGTGCATTAACCGGACTGGAACGTGCCCGCCTGCAGGGTGAGTACGATGAGCTGGTGAATAAAATCCGTGAACTCAAAGCAATCTTAGGCGACAGAAGTCTTCTGCTTCGTGTTATCAGACAGGAAATTTTATTAATTTCTGAGAAATATGGAGATGACAGAAGAACGTCTATTGGTTTTGATGAATACGATTTATCCATGGAAGATTTGATTCCAAAAGAAAATACTGTGATTGCTATGACAAAATTAGGTTATATCAAACGTATGACCGTAGATAACTTCCGCAGTCAGAACAGAGGCGGTAAGGGAATCAAAGGCATGGCAACCATTCATAACGACTACATGGAAGAACTGTTGATGACAACGACTCACCATTATTTGATGTTCTTTACAAATATGGGACGTGTGTATCGTCTGAAAGCTTATGAGATTCCGGAAGCAAGCCGTACAGCCAGAGGAACTGCGATTGTGAATCTGTTATCCCTTCAGGCAGAAGAGAAGATTACGGCGGTGATTCCGGTTAATGAATTTAAAGCTGGAGAATTTCTGTTTATGGCAACCAGAAAAGGTGTTGTCAAAAAGACACCGATTGAGGATTACAGCAATGTGAGAAAAACGGGACTTGCGGCAATTTCCCTTCGAGATGATGATGAACTGATTGAAGTTAAATTTACAGACGGCAAAAAAGATGTGATTCTTGTAACAAAATTCGGACAGTGTATCCGTTTCCATGAGTCAGATGTAAGGCAGACCGGAAGAGTTTCTATGGGTGTGCGAGGCATTAATCTTCAGGATGAAGATGAAGTGATTGGCATGCAGTTAAGCTGTCAGGGAGATTATCTGCTGATTGTTTCTGAAAAAGGAATGGGCAAGAGAACTTCGGTTGGAGAATTTACCTGCCAGAATCGTGGCGGTAAAGGTGTAAAATGTTATAAGATTACAGAAAAAACCGGAAATGTAGTTGGTGTAAAAGCGGTCAATGAAGAAAACGAAATTATGCTGATTACAACAGAAGGCATTATTATTCGTCTGGAATGTAAAGATATCTCCATTCTTGGAAGAATTACTTCAGGTGTAAAACTGATGAATCTGAAAAATGATATTACAGTTGCAAGTATTGCAAAAGTAAGAGAAAAAGAAGAGGAATCAGAAGAAACAGAAGAAGAAACTGAAGAAGAAGAAACTGAGACAGCAAAAGAATAGAGTGCATAAGTACGATAAGTACGAGGAGAATTAGGATGAGAAAATTAAGAGGGATTCTTCTGTCTATGACAGCAGTTATTGTACTGTTGTCATTAGGCGGATGTGGAACGAAAGTAAATACAAAATCCCCTGAAAAAATAACAAAGTCATTAATAGAGGCTTATACCAAAACAGATGAAGATGCAGTAAAGAAATGTTTTGGTGTGGGTAAAAAAGACAAAGTTTCAAGCGAGCTGAAAACAGAAATCAAACATTATATGACATTGTTTGAAGCTTATGATGCAAAGAGTGTAAAGTTTACAGAATGTGAATCCTTAGGTTCTTTTAATGGATATGAGCTGGTGTATGCGATTTATACACTGGAAAAAGAGGATTCAGAAAGTAAAACTACTTTGGAAATTCCATGCCTGTCCGTTTACTATGTTCAGAATAACAATAAAAAGTACTCAATTGTGCAGGCAAAAGATGTAACAGAGGAAATGAGTGAAAATTCCAAAAAAGAATTTCAGAAATTCATGAAGACAGATGAATATAAAACTTATGAAAAGGATTATAAGCAGTTTACAAGGAAAAATCCGTCTTATGAAGAAGAACTTACAAACTTATTAGAACAGACAGAAACTTAAAACCAGGTGCTCCTCAGTGAAATCAATTTGCTGGGGAGTTTGTTTTACAGTAGTTTAGTGTAGTTAAAGAAAGAGAAAGATATTTATGAAGCGAATTATTTTAATGGTACTGTATAATATTTTACGAGTGCCGTATATGTGGTATAAACTTTGTTATTGTGCAAATCATACGGATAAGTATACCGAAGAAGAAAGATACGAACTGCTTCGCTATATTGATGAGCGGGCAATTAAAGGTGGAAGAGTTGAGATAGAAATTCATGGTCAGGAAAATATTCCAGAAGAAAATGGATTTATGTTCTTTCCAAATCACCAGGGCTTATTTGATGTACTTGCAATTATGTATGCATGTCCGACACCGTTTTCTGTAGTCATGAAAAAAGAAATTCAGAATATCCCATTTTTAAAACAGGTTTTTGCATGTATGAAAGCTTATGCGCTGGACAGAGAAGATGTAAAACAGGCAATGCGGGTTATGGTACAGGTAACAAAAGAAGTAAAATCCGGAAGAAATTATCTGATCTTTGCAGAGGGAACTCGTACAAAGAATCCGAATCATGTAAATGAGTTTAAGGGTGGAAGTTTTAAGTGCGCAATGAAAGCACAGTGTCCAATTGTTCCGGTTGCATTAATTGATTCCTATAAACCGTTTGATGTAAACTCAATTGAAAAGATTAAAGTACAAGTGCATTTTCTTGAACCAATCCGTTATGAAGAATACAAGGATATGAAGTCTGTAGAGATTGCAAAAGAGGTAAAAATACGGATTGAAAAAATAATTGAAAAAAATGAAAAAAAGTGATTGACATTTAATAGTTTATTAGATATAATAGTCATTGCTCACGTAGTTGAGCAAAATTGAATAATGATTTGTTATTCAGGCAATGGAGAAATACTCAAGTGGCTGAAGAGGTGCCCCTGCTAAGGGTATAGACGGTTTGCGCCGTGCGAGGGTTCAAATCCCTCTTTCTCCGTTCTTATTTTTTGTTTCCTTTTAGAAATAAAAAATAAGTTAAAAAAACTGTTGACAAGCTGATAAAGATGTGCTATTCTATTATAGCTGCCGCAGAAAACGACAACAAATCAAAATAAAAAAACTTTGAAAAAAGTTAAAAAAGTTCTTGACAAACAAAAACAGCTTTGATATAATATAAAAGCTGTCGCTGATAAAAAGAACGACAGGAACCTTGATAACTGAACAGTGAAACACATGAAAACGAAAATTCTTTTACATTCATTTATTTTAAAAAGAACGGTTCAATGAACC
>JAIIAN010000021.1 GCA_022717655.1 Bacillota bacterium
GTAAAATATAATCACAAAAACATTGAACAAATTGTTCGATGAGAGTATACTGAGAAAGAAAGTAGTAAAACGTTTTACAAAACTGCAAAAAAAGATACAAAAAAGACTGTGCTGTATCTCGAAAATGCAGTGAAAAAAGAAGGAGGAATTACATGGATAAGAAACAAGTACCGCGCTCTATCATCTCAATAGCAATTTCCACGATTATGGTGCTTGGAAATTACATTCCATATCTGGGCAGTATTGATGTACTTGCAGCAACAGATGGAATGATTGCGGAAAAGACGGAAAATGGATATCATTTAAAAAATGATTACTTTGACGTAGAGACCGGTAAATATGGCGAAATTACGTCACTGAAAATTGTGGGGGATGAATTTGACACAAACTATGTCATGAATGTGAAGGATAATCCAAAACAGGATACCGATGCACATGAATGGCTTGGAGATTTGATGTTCAAAACCAAAAAAGACGGTGAGGATTCCTGGAGTGAATCGCTTACCAACTCTTCCGATGCAGGAAGAAGCGTTGAATTAAAAGATAACAAAATTGTTGTAACTTATGATAATTCAAAAACAGAAGGCACTCGTGCCATTAAAGATTTTAAACTGGTAGAAACTTATTCTTTAGTAGATGACCAGTTAAAATGGGATATCACCGTAGAAAATACAAATGATTCAGATTTGGTATTTGGAGATTTCGGAGTTCCGCTTGCATTCCATGAAATCTGGGTGAATCAGGGAGAAGCTTATGAAGCCTGCACGGTCGACCATAGCTTTGTTGGAAAAGACTCCTCTTATGTATATGCAACAAGACCGAGTGGACAGGGACATTTTCTGTTAATGACACCGGAAACCGAAACAGGTGCCGGATTTGAATATCAGGACCACTGGCAGGTAGGTCAGAGACGTGCAGAAGAAAAAGAATGGTGTATGGACCAGGCAGACTGGGCAAACGGTCTGAATGTATTTTATATTCATTCTGATGCAATCAGTAAAGATGCAAAATCCGGAAATAAAGGTTACATGGAAAGTTCCAGTATGACCTTAAAAGCCGGAGAAAGCAAAACCTATTCCTTTAACTTTACAGGAGTAGCAGATGAATCTGAGATGAAAACCGAACTTTATGATGAGGGAATCATTGATGCAGTTGCAGTTCCGGGCATGACATTTGCAAAAGATATGCCGGCAAAAATGTATCTGCATACAAAGGTAGATGCAAAGGATATTTCTTTTGAATATCGCTGCCCGCATACCAATAATCTTCATCAAGGTACAAATACCGTTTCCAATAATCTTGCGTGTGAACGCACAGACGAAAACACTTATGCAAAATATCTGGAAACAAAAGAAATCAACGGAGAGAAGTATCACATTTATGAAATTGCGTTTGGCGATTTAGGACAAAATGACATCATTGTAAACTACAAACAGGATGGCGAAGAAAAAACAACCATGTTGCAGTTCTACATGATGGATGATTTAAAATCTGCATTGTCTACTCACTCTGATTTCTTACTGAAAACACAGTGGGATGCAGCAGGTGAGATTCAGGATAAAGTATTTGATGACTGGATGATGGATACCAAGTCCAAACGAGGCTCTTTTGATGGCTACTGGGGCTGGGGCGATGACTGGGGATATGTTCATGGCGAATATCTCGCAGAAATGAACTCTTACAATCCGGTAAAAGAACAGGTACAGGCCTTAGATGAATACTTAAATGTAGCAATCTGGCAGAACTTGATGGGAGAACATCAGGAAGATTACCTGATTCACGATTTCTTGATGAAAGAGCCGAACAGTACACCAACTTACCGTGGATTTGCATACCCGCATATCTACAATACCTACTTTGCTATGTATAAAATTGCAAAACAGTATCCGGATTTAATTGATTATATCGAAGATGCAGATACATACCTGCTTCGTTGTTATCACATTATGGATGCGTTATACAATGAAGGAACCGTTGGTTATAACTGGGCAACTGGTCTGATGGGAGAGTCCACCACACCGGATATCATTGAAGCATTACAGGAACGTGGATATGAAGAAGAAGCAGCAAACTTGACAAGTATCATGGAGAAAAAATTCCAGAACTTTGCAAATGACCCATATCCATATATCTCTGAATATCCTTATGACAATACCAGTGAAGAAGCAATCTACACTCTGGCAAAAATGTTTGGAAATGACTCTGTTATGTCAAAAGTCAATGAAAAAACAAGAGCCTGCCGTGGTGTACAGCCAATCTGGTATCATTACGGAAACCCAACTACAATTTGTGGTGAAAACTGGTTCAACTTCCAGTATACTGCTTCTCTTGCAGGATATTGTATGGATGACTGGCTTCGTCTTGAAAACAATGGCTTAAGCAGTGACGAAATGGGTGAAGCACAGAGGATTAATTATGCAGGAAAACTTGCGAACTTTACCGTAATCAACTCCGGACAGATTGATGCTGACCCGGAAAACATCGGAACCGTTTCCTGGACTTATCAGGCAGAAATGGGAAATGATACCGCACTTGGAACCGGCGGTGGAAAACTTCACAATGGCTGGAGACAGATGTCAGGTGAAGCTGACCTTGCTCTTTTTGGTGCAGTTCGTATTGCTTCCTCTGATGTTGCAATCGACCCGGTATTCGGTTTATTCGGATATGGCTGTGAAGTAACAGATAATGGTACATCTTACAGCATTGTTCCGTTAGATGGTGTTTACCACAGATTAAACCTGATTAACGATAAGATTTCCTTAGAACTGTATCGTGACCAGTATGACAGCGCAATCGTATCAAAAGATGGAAGTACAATTTCCATGAACATTGTAAATGTAACTGGTGTAGAACATGAATCTAACTTAGACCTGACAGGTATTCCGGCAGGAAATTATCAGGTACTGGTAAATGGAGAAGTAGCAGGAAGCTTTATCGCAGGCGAAGGTACAACAACAGTCGCTCTTCCTCTTCCGGCAGGAGACAGCGCAAAAGTAGAAATCAAAGCCGGAGATTTATTAGAAAACACAACACCTGTAGTTGATGCAGGAAAAGATGTAACAACAGCTGTAAATGAAACAGTGATGCTTCACGGAAGCGCAAGAGACAATGCATGGTTACATACAGAACCGGCTGTAAAATGGAGTGTAGAAGAAGCTCCGGAAGAAGCAGAAGTAAACTTCTCAAATAAAGAAGCAACTTCCACAAAAGTAAGCTTTACAAAAGCTGGTGAATACACCTTAAAATTAACAGCCAAAGGTAAGAACAACAGTGCATCCGATACAGTAAAAGTTACAGTAGAAGGAGCATCTGACTTACCAGAAGTACTGGCACAGTATGACTTTGAAGAAGCCAATATGGATACCGCAAACAAGAAAGTAAAAGATATCAGCGGTTCCGGTATTGATGCACAGCAAAAAGGAAATGTAGAAGTTGCAGAAGGAAAAGATGGCGGAAACGGTATTTCCATGGATGGAGAAATCGGCGGTTATGTCAAACTTTCCAGTGACTTGACAAGAAGCACAAAAGAAGCAACCATTTCCATGGATGTGAAATTAAACGGCGTTCAGACAAATGGAACAAGACTGTTTGAATTTGGCGATATGGATGGAAATGTATTCCAGGTATCTTTTGAAAGTGCAAATGAGCTGTCTATGACAGTGACAAATCTTGAAACCAATGAATCAGAAACTGTAAAAGCAGGCGTTCTTTTAAATTCCGGTTCCTGGCAGAATGTAGAAGTAACCTTAAAAGACAATACCGCAGTTTTATATATCAACGGAGAAGCGTATGCCCAAATCAAAGATGCAGGATTTTCCTTTGATAAACTTGGAAAAACACAGAAAAACTTTATCGGACGTTCCAGTTCTGAAAGTTCTCCGTGGTTAAACGGAACTTATGATAACTTCAAGATGCTTTCTAAAGCAGTAAGCGCAGAAGAATTAAAGAAAGAATATGGTTCTGAAGCAGAAACTACAATTAAAAACGTTGTAATTTCACCGGTAATTACCTCCGTTGGAGTTGCACCAAATCTGCCAAAGACTGCAAAAGTAGAATACTCAAACGGCTTATGCAAATATGAATCCATTACATGGGATAACATTGAAAAAACCTTATATGCAAAACGTGGTGAATTTGAAGCAACCGGTAAATTAGAAGCACTTGATTATCCGGTATCTACCAAAGTACAGGTAGTAGAAGGAAAAGAACAGAATATCGCTCTGATTGCAACACCAACTGCAATCGTAAATACACCTCAGGATTTAGGCGGTGTAGCAGGATTAAATGATGGTTATGACCCGGCAAGTTCAAGAGATACTTCTCACGGAGTATGGCACAACTGGCAGGGAGGAAATCAGTCAGGAGATGCATGGGTTCAGTACACATGGAATAACGAAGTCACAATTACAGGAACAGATGCTTATTACTTTACCGATGGAAACTTTGCACCGGCATCCGTAAGCTATCAGTATCTGGATGCAGATGGAAACTGGAAAGAAGTAGAAAATGGAGAAGGATTTGGAGTAAAACTGAATCAGTACAACAAGACTACATTTGCTCCGGTTACAACAACTGCAATCCGTATGTGGATGAAACCAAAAACATTAGGCTGTGGTGTTATTGAATGGAAAGTTTATGGCTATTCTAATGAAATGGCAGCAGACAAACAGTTATTAAAATCTGCACTGGATAAAGCAAAATCCGTGGACACTTCTTTATTTGAAGAAGGCGCAGCAGATACATTAAGTGCAGCAATCGAAGAAGCACAGGCAGTTTATGACAACAAAGAAGCAACACAGGATGAAGTCGATGCAGCAGCAGCAAAACTCGAAAGAGTGATGGCTTCTCTTCCGGCAAAATATGGAAACCTTGCATTTAGCGCAACTGCTTCTACAAGCTTTGTATCCGGCTGGGAAAAACTTTCCGGTATCAACGATGGTCTTGTTCCGGAAAATTCTTATGACCCGAAAATCGCAAGATACGGAACCTGGGGTAACACAAGTAAATACGAAACTCTTACTTATACCTGGGGTTCAGAAGTAACCTTAAAAGGCAGTGATATTTATTTCTGGTATGATGGTTCAGAAACTGACAACGGTGGAATTAATCTTCCGACTTCTTATGTATATGAATATCTGGATGCAGATGGAAACTGGAAAGAAGTTCCAAATGCAAGTGCCTATAACTTAGAGATTGACAAATTTAATGCGACAACATTTGATGAAGTAACAACAACTGCTCTTCGTGTGACCTTAAATAAACAGGCAGAAGACATGAATGGTGTAGGTGTTGTAGAGTGGAAAGTATATGGTACGTTAGCACCTGTTGATAAGAGCGAGCTGACAGAAGCAATCAAAGAAGCTGAAACATTAGAAGCAGGCTCTTATACAGAAGAAAGCTGGACTGCGTTTACAAAAGCACTCGCAAACGCAAAAGCAATTGAAGCCGATGCACAGGCAAGCAAAAAAGAAGTAGAAACTGCACTTTCAGCCCTGATTAAAGCACAGAACAATCTGGAAAAAGTTATAGAAGCTCCGGATAAGACTGCTTTAACAGAAATGATTCAGGAAGCAGAAACCAAACAGCAGGAAGCTTATACAGAGGAGTCCTGGAATGCATTTAAGACAGCATTAGATTCAGCAAAAGAAGTAGCACAATCAGAAACAGCAACAAAAGAACAGATTGAAGAAGCACTTTCCAATCTGAAAGATGCAATGGCAAACCTTGAATTATCCAAACCGGATACAGAGGTAAAAAATCTTGCACCAGATGCAAAGACAGACGGACTTTGCAACTATGACGGTTTAGAGGGCAGAATTGATGACCTTGGCGGTCTTGCAAGCTTAAATGATGAAAAAGAACCGGCAAATTCCGCAGATACTTCAAATGGTGTATGGCATAACTGGCATAACCGTTATGCAGAAGACGGAAGTGCAGTAGATGGATGGGTTTCCTATACATGGGAAAAACCGGTTGAAATCGAAAGCATGGATATTTATTACTTCCAGGATGGCGGCGGAAACTTCCTGCCACAGTCTGCAGGCGTAGAATATTTAGATGAAAATGGTAACTGGGTAAAAGCTGCAGATGCACAGAACTTAGAATGTGCAGCAGATAAATACAATACCATTGCACTTGGAAAGATTAAGACAACAGCAGTACGCTTGACGGTAGCACCACAGCTTCGTGAAGGCGCAACAGAAGATGATTCAAGAGGAACCGGTATCATCGAATGGAAAGTAAACGGAGTTTATGCTGTAGAAGAACCGGAAACTGTAAATAAAGAAGCATTATCCGCAGTGTTAGTTCTTGCAGAACAGAAAGAAGAAAATGCGTATACAGAAGAGAGCTGGAACGCATTTAAAGAAGCATTCGATGCAGCAAAAGAAGTTTACGCAAAAGAAGATGCAACACAGGCAGAAGTCGATGCGGCAGTAGCTGTACTTGAAACTGCTATGGAAGCATTAAAAGAAAAAGCAGACAAGACAGAATTAAATGCATTAATCGAACGTGCAAAAGAAAAGAACGAAGCAGACTATACAACAGAAAGCTTTGAAACATTCAAAATTGCATTAGAAGCAGCAAAAGCAGTTCTTGATTCTGACGATGCAACACAGGCAGAAGTCGATGCAGTAAAAACTGCACTTGCAGAAGCAATGCAGAATCTTGTTGAAAAACAGGAAGTAAACAAAGGCGCATTACAGGCAGCGATTGAAGAGGCAGACAAAAAAGCAAAAGAGGATTACACAGAAGAAAGTTTTGAAAGCTTTGAACGTGTATTAAAATCTGCAAAAGAAGTTTATGCAGATGAAACTGCAACACAGGAAGAAGTAGATAACCAGACTGCATTATTAAATGCAGCGATGGCAAATCTGGTTGCAAAACCAACCGAACCGGAAAATCCGGCAGATAAGAGCAAACTGGAAGCTGCACTTGAAAAAGCAGAAGCATTGACAAGAGCAGACTACACAGAAGAAACCTGGAGCATTTTTGCAGAAGCACTTGAAAAAGCACAGAGTGTAGCTGGAAATGAAGCTGCAACACAGGCAGAAGTAGACGAAGCAGTAAGCGGACTGGAAAGTGCAATCGAACAGCTTAAGAAAGTAGACGGTGGAGACGAAAAACCATCCGTTGAAGAGCTCAAAGCATTAGTAGAGAAAGCAGAAGAATTAGACAAAGATGATTATGTAGCATCTACCTGGGATAATTTTGCACAGGCATTAGAAGCTGCAAAAGCAGTGCTTGATTCTGACGATGCAACACAGGCAGAAATCGAAGCCGCAAAAGAAAACCTGCAAAAAGCAATGGAAACATTACTGTCCAAGACTGGATGGCAGGTAATCAACGGTCAGAAATACTATTATGGTGAGGACGGTACAAAGAAAACCGGATGGCAGGAAATTGACGGTAAGAAATATTACTTCGGAGAGGAAAATGACGGAGCAATGAAGACTTACTGGCAGCAGATTGACGGTAAATGGTATTTCTTTGGAAACGACGGTGTCATGAGAACCTACTGGCAGAAAATCTGGGGCAAATGGTATTTCCTCGGAAATGCATCCGATGGAGCAATGAAGACAGGCTGGCAGAAAATCTGGGGTAAATGGTATTACCTCGGAAGCGCAAATGATGGCACAATGAAGACCGGCTGGCAGCAGGTTTACGGTAAATGGTATTATCTTGGCTCTGCTGAAGATGGTTCCATGAAGACTTACTGGCAGCAGATTAACGGAAAATGGTACTTCTTTGGAAATAACAATGACGGAGCAATGAAGACAGGCTGGCAGAAAATCTGGGGTAAATGGTATTACCTTGGAAGCGCAAATGATGGCGCAATGAAGACCGGCTGGCAGAAAATCAACGGCAAATGGTATTACTTTGGAGGAGAACAGGATGGTTCCATGAAGAGTAATGTATGGGTTGGAGATTATTACTTAGATAACTCCGGAGTTTGGAGCAAAACGAAAAAGAGTAAATAAAACTCTTTTAAAATGATTTAAAAAGAAACAAAAAACAGGGGCAGAAGCTTATCAAAGGGCTTTTGTCCCTGTTTTGCTTTTTCACGTTCTTTTTGATATAATACAAAAAAGTTAAATGCAGAAAGTGTAGGTTTATAAGATAGATGGATTTAGAGAAAACAAACAAACTGACAATCGGGATTCTGGCACATGTAGATGCCGGAAAAACGACGCTTGCAGAAAGCATTTTGTATCTGACAGGCAGTATCCGGAAACTGGGTCGTGTGGACCATCAGGATGCATTTTTGGATACCTATGAATTAGAACGGGAGCGTGGAATTACCATTTTTTCCAAACAGGCCAAATTGAAATTAGGTGAGCGGGAGGTTACCCTGCTTGATACACCGGGGCATGTGGATTTTTCAGCGGAGATGGAGCGTACTCTTCAGGTATTGGATTATGCAGTTTTGGTTATCAGCGGAGCAGATGGAGTCCAGGGACATGTGCAGACGTTATGGCGTCTTTTAAAACAGTATGAGATACCGGTCTTTTTATTTATCAATAAAATGGATCAGCCGGATACCAATGAAAAAGCACTGATGGAAGAATTGACAAACAGATTAGATGAGAAATGCATTAATTTCAGTGCCGGACTTGAAACGGAAGAGGCAAAGGAAAATCTTGCAGTCTGTGATGAGGCAGTATTGGAACATTATCTGGAAAGCGGAGAAATCCAAAAAGAAGAAGTTGTAAAATTAATAGCCGAAAGAAAAGTATTTCCCTGTTATTTTGGCTCAGCGTTAAAGATTCAGGGCGTCGAAGAATTTTTAAAGGGAATCGAAACCTTTACAAAAAAATGTGCCTATCCCGAAGAATTTGGTGCAAGGGTCTTTAAGATTGCAAGAGATGCACAGGGAAACCGATTAACTTATTTAAAGATAACCGGCGGAAGCTTAAAAGTAAAAATGCTGTTATCAAATGAAAAAGAAGCAGAAGAGGGAAAAGAAGAACTCTGGGAAGAAAAAGCAGAACAGATTCGGATTTATTCGGGAAATTTGTTTGAATCGGTAAAAGAAGCTAAAGCCGGAAGTGTCTGTGCCGTAACAGGGCTTTCTCATACTTACTGCGGACAGGGGCTTGGAATCGAAGCGCATACGTTTTTACCGGTTTTAGAGCCAGTCTTAACCTATAAAATCGAACTGCCGGAAGACTGTAATGTGCACAGTATGTTAATCAAATTAAAAGAACTGGAAGAAGAAGAACCACAGCTTCATATTGTGTGGGATGAAAGATTACAGGAAATCCATGCGCAGGTTATGGGCGAAGTACAGATTGAAATCTTAAAGCGCATGATTTGGGAACGCTATCAGACAGAAGTGGAGTTTGGCAGTGGAAAAATTGTCTATAAAGAAACGATTGAAAACTGCGTTGAGGGAGTCGGACATTTTGAACCGCTCCGCCATTATGCCGAGGTACATTTAAAATTAGAGCCGGCGGAAAGAGGCACAGGACTTCATTTTTTTGCAGACTGTAGTGAAGATTTATTGGATAGAAACTGGCAGAGGCTGGTGCTGACTCATTTAGAAGAGCGGGTGCATAAAGGCGTGTTAACCGGTTCGGAAATTACAGACATGAAAATTACGCTGGTGAGCGGACGGGCACATTTAAAACATACCGAGGGTGGAGATTTCAGACAGGCGACTTATCGTGCCCTGCGTCAGGGGTTAAAAAAAGCAAAGAGTGTCTTATTAGAGCCGGTCTATGAATTTCGATTAGAACTGCCGGCAGATAAAGTGGGAAGAGCGATGGCAGATATCCAGAAAATGTATGGGGAATTTCAGCTTGCGGACAGTGAAGGAGAATATTCCGTAGTAACTGGATTTGCACCGGTTTCTTTGATGCGGGATTATCAAAAAGAAGTGATGGCTTATACAAGCGGGCACGGCAGACTGTTTTGTACCTTAAAAGGCTATATGCCGTGCCATAATGCGGATGAAGTGATTGAAGAGATGAATTACGATTCCGAAAGTGATTTGGAAAATCCAACCGGTTCTGTCTTTTGTGCGCATGGGGCAGGATTTATTGTGCCATGGTATGAAGTAGAAGACTATATGCATCTGGAACTTCAGACCCCGATGAAAAAACAGGTAGAAGAAGAACTTCCTATGCCAAAAAGAACCCCCAAAGAAGCCGAGGCCTATCTAAAAGAAGGAGTTCAAAATGAAGAAGAACTAAGAGCCATCTTTGAGCGTACTTATGGTGCAGTAAAAAGAGAACGACAGGGCTGGGAGCGGGTTTCAAAAAGAAATCCGAACAGAAATTCAAGTGTCAGAAGCAGTGAGACAGAAAACACCAGAAAAGAGAAGAAGCGGGAACCTCTAAAAGAATATCTGCTTGTGGACGGTTATAATATTATTTTTGCATGGGAAGATCTAAATGAACTTTCCAAAATCAATATTGAAAGTGCAAGAAATAAGCTGATGGACCGTTTAAGTAATTACCAGGGATATAAAAAAATGACTTTGATTCTGGTCTTTGATGCCTATAAAGTCAAGGGAAATCCAGGAAGTATAATGAAATACCACAATATTTATGTGGTCTATACCAAAGAAGCAGAGACCGCCGACCAGTATATTGAAAAAACGGTACATGAAATCGGCAGAAAATATCAGGTTACAGTTGCCACTTCGGATGCCTTAGAACAGGTGATTATCTTAGGGCAGGGCGGAAACCGGCTTTCTGCGGCAAATCTTTTAGAAGAAGTAGAAGCGGTGGAAGCAGAGATTTCAAAGAAAGTAAAAAAAGAAGCACCAAAAGAGAAGAATTATCTGTTTGACCATTTAGATGAAGAAATGGCAGATTTGATGGAAGAAGTACGGTTGGGAAAGAAAAAACTTCGGAAATAAAAAAAGTTCAAGAGAAAAGTAAGAAAAGAGAATTCGTCAGTAAAAAAACAAGACGGCTTCTCTTTTTTTGTACTTGTTTTAGTACAAGTTTACATCTGTCTTGTCAGATGTAAAGAAAAGAGGTATAATTTCAAAAACTGAGCAATTTTAATGTGAAGGGATAGGAGAATGAAATAAATGGAACACGTAAAAGCAGATGTGGTAATTGTAGGAACGGGCGTGGCAGGATTATTTGCCGCTTTACATTTACCAAAAGACAAAAAAATTCTTATGATTACGAAAGATGAACTTGAAAATAGTGATTCCTTTTTAGCGCAGGGCGGAATCTGTGTGGAGCGAAATGAAGAGGATTATGATTCTTTTATGGAAGATACGTTAAAAGCCGGTCATTATGAAAACCGCAGAGAATCCGTGGATATTATGATTCGTTCTTCAAGAGAAGTAATTAACGAACTGATTGACTGTGGAGTAGAATTCCATAAAGAAAACGGAGAGCTGGCTTATACAAGAGAAGGTGCACATTCTAAATCAAGAATTTTATATCATCAGGATGTGACAGGAAAAGAAATTACAAGTAAGCTGCTTGCCTGTGTACAGAAACTTTCTAACGTGGAACTTTTGACACAGACCACAATGATTGATATACTGGAAGAGAAAAACCAGTGCTATGGAATCGTTGCGAGAAAAGCAGACAAAACACTGTTTGCAGTAACTGCAAGAGCGGTTGTATGGGCTTGTGGAGGAATCGGAGGATTATATGAACATTCTACGAATTTCCCACATTTAACCGGAGACGCATTGGCGATCGCCTTAAAACATGGAATTGAACTGGAACATCCAGATTATGTTCAGATTCATCCGACGACTTTGTATTCCCCAAAACCAGGAAGAAGATTTTTAATTTCTGAATCCGTGCGTGGAGAGGGAGCAAAATTATACAATGCAAAAATGGAACGTTTTGCGAATGAAGTTCTGCCAAGGGACTTGATGACAGCTGAGATAAGAAAACAGATGGAGATTGACCATAAACCTTATGTATGGCTTGATATGCGTCCGCTTGGAGAAGCACAGATTAAAACGCATTTTCCGAATATTTATCAGAAATGTCTGGAAGAAGGTTTTGATGTGACAAAAGAATGTATTCCGGTTGTTCCGGCACAGCATTATTTCATGGGTGGGGTAAAAGTAGATAAATACAGCCGTACAACCATGAAATGTCTGTATGCATCCGGTGAGACAAGCTGTAATGGAGTTCACGGTGCAAATCGTCTGGCAAGCAACTCTTTATTAGAAAGTCTGGTATTTGCAAAACGTGCCGCAGGACAGATTACAAAGATTTTAGAGACAAAAGAAACTGCCGAAGAAGAAAATGTACAAAATGCACTGCTTAAAAAAGCAGACGCAACGAAATTCTTAGGAAAAGAAGAACTTCAGAAATTATATGCAGAAAGCGTAAGAAAAGAAATTGAAAGGGTAAGGGAAGAAGCAGTATGAACCAGATTACAATGAAATTAAATGCAGATCATTTGATTATGGAGGCATTAAAAGAAGATATCACAAGTGAGGACATTACAACAAATGCAGTGATGAGAGAAGCCTGCCCTGGAGAAGTTCAGTTAATCTGTAAACAGGACGGTGTCATTGCAGGTCTTGAAGTTTATAAAAGAGTATTTGAATTATTAGATGAAAAAACCGAAGTTGAATTTTATGTAAAAGACGGTGATGTCGTAAAAAATAAACAGCTGATGGGTGTGGTTCGTGGAGATATTCGCGTTCTGCTTTCCGGAGAGAGAGTTGCGTTAAATTACTTACAGCGTATGAGTGGAATCGCAACTTATACAAGAAGCATTATCGATTTGTTAGAAGGCAGTAAAACCAGACTGCTTGATACCAGAAAGACGACACCGAATATGCGTGTGTTTGAAAAATATGCGGTAAAAGTAGGCGGTGGATGCAATCACAGATATAACTTATCCGATGGTATTTTATTAAAAGATAACCATATCGGAGCAGCCGGAAGTGTTGCAAAAGCAATTGAGATGGCAAAAGAATATGCCCCGTTTGTCCGTAAAATTGAAATCGAAGTAGAAAATCTTGAGATGGTAAAAGAAGCAGTGGAAGCAGGTGCAGACATTATTATGTTAGATAATATGACACCGGATGAAATGAAAGAGGCAATCAAAATCATCGACGGACGAGCACAGACAGAGTGTTCCGGTAACGTAACAAAAGAAAATGTGGCAAGACTGGTTTCTGTCGGAGTGGATTATATTTCAAGTGGAGCGTTAACACATTCTGCACCGATACTTGACATTTCCATGAAAAACCTTCACCCTGTAAATAAATAAAACTTTGCTACGAAAGGTGACAGGAAAGGAAGAGGTGAAGGATAGAATGAACGGTGAAGAAAGACGAAAAGAAATCTTAAAATTTATCGGGCAGAGTCCCAAGCCCGTTTCCGGCACGGAACTGGCAAAACAATTTGACGTCAGCCGTCAGGTAATTGTACAGGATGTTGCACTTTTGCGTGCACAAAATCAGGATATTCTTTCAACACATAGAGGGTATGTGCTGCAGACACCGGTGTTTGCGTCACGTGTCGTTTATGTCTGCCATACGGATAAAGAAATTCAGGAAGAACTGAATCTGATTGTAGATTGCGGCGGGAAAGTAGCGGATGTATTTATCAATCATAAGATTTATGGTCGTCTGTCTGCAGAACTTGGACTTGATTCAAGAAAGAAGATTGGCGATTTTGTGGCAAAAATTGAGAGCGGGCAGTCAAGCCCGCTTAAAAATATTACTTCGGGATATCATTATCATACAATTTTAGCGGACAGTGAAAGCACATTAGATGATATTGAAGTAGAACTGGAACGCAGAGGATTTCTGGCACAGGTGGATTTTAAGATATCATAGAAGAGGTGAAGAATTATGCAGGAACAATTGACGGAAAGTGATGTAAAGAAAATACAGGAAGAAATTGACTACCGAAAATTAGTCGTGCGTAAAAGTGCAATTGAGGCAGTAAAAGAAGCAAGAGCACAAGGGGATTTAAGCGAAAACTTTGAGTATTATGCGGCAAAAAAAGATAAGAATAAAAATGAGAGCCGTATCCGATATTTGGAAAGAATGTTAAAAACTGCAAAGATTGTAACAGATACAACAAAAAAAGACGAAGCAGGCTTAAATGATTTGGTAGAAATCTATTTTCCGGATGATGATGAGACAGAAACTTATAAACTGGTAACATCGATTCGCGGAAATTCTCTGGATAACCGAATCAGCATAGAATCTCCGCTTGGAAAAGCAATCCTTGGACATAAAGCCGGGGAGACTGTTTTGGTACAGGTCAATGATTCTGTGAGTTATCCGGTAGAAATCCGTTCCATTCAGGAAGCAGATGGAGAGGATGATATCCGCAGTTTTTAAGTGAGAAGCTCGGTTACTTGTAGCCGAGTAGTTCACAGTAATGTATGATTGGAGGGCAATTTATGAATCAGGTAAAGGAAAAATTATTTTCGTGTCTGGAAAGTCTGAAGAAAAAAACAGATTTTAAACCGGAAGTGGCACTGGTGCTTGGCTCGGGACTTGGAGATTATGCAGAACATATTGAAGTGAAAGAAGCTGTGGATTACAAAGAACTTGAGGGATTTCCGGTATCTACAGTAGCAGGTCACAAAGGAAGATTTGTATTTGGCTATGTTGGAAGTGTTCCGGTTGTCATCATGCAGGGAAGAGTTCATTATTATGAAGGATACCCGATGAGTGATGTGGTTCTTCCAATTCGCCTGATGGGGCTTTTAGGAGCAAAGAAGCTGATTCTCACGAATGCAGCGGGGGGAATTAACTTTGATTACCGCCCGGGTGATTTTATGCTTTTAAAAGATCATATCACAACAGCAGTTCCAAGCCCGTTAATTGGAGAGAACATAGAAGAATTAGGACCACGTTTTCCGGATATGAGTGAAGTATACAGCGAAAGGATGCGTGAAATAGCAATCTTTTGTGCTAAGAAACTGGAGATTCCAATTCAGGAAGGGGTTTATGTGCAGTTTACCGGACCAAATTATGAGACACCGGCGGAAATCCGGATGGCAAGAAGCTGGGGGGCAGATGCGGCTGGAATGAGTACAGCGTGTGAAGCAATGGCAGCAAGGCATCTTGGAATGGAAGTATGCGGAATTTCCTGTATTACAAATCTTGCAGCAGGGATGAGCAAACAACCGCTTTCTCATAAAGAAGTGCAGGAGACTGCTGACAAAGTATCTGTAAGATTTAAGGCATTGGTTACAGAACTGATTCAGGCAATTTAATCGAATCAAGTGGCGAAGCGGATTGCGAATATCCGATTGACTCAGATATCTGCTCAATAAATGAGTTTAAACAATAGATGAAGTCAGAGTACTTTTTGTGCGATGGCTTCATCTATTATTATTTTACATGGATTTTACATTTGTCTCGAAAGAATTTAACATAAGATAGATAAAATAAGGTCAAATGAAAGAGAAAGGAAGGAAATTATGGATTTCTTTAGTATTTTGACTTTACTTGGAGGACTTGCCCTGTTTTTATATGGAATGAATGTGATGGGGGATGGTCTGGAAAAGGTTTCGGGCGGTAAGATGGAAAAAATCTTAGAGACACTTACCTCGAACCCACTTAAGGCAGTTGGTTTAGGAGCTGCGGTAACCGCCGTTATCCAATCGTCATCGGCTACAACGGTTATGGTTGTAGGTTTTGTAAACTCTGGAATTATGAAATTATCTCAGGCAGTAGGCGTTATTATGGGAGCAAATATCGGTACTACGATTACCTCCTGGATTTTAAGCTTATCTGGTATTCAGAGTGATAACTTTTTTATTCAGTTATTTAAACCGACTACATTCTCACCGGTTCTGGCATTGATTGGTGTTGCATTTTTAATGTTTGCAAAAAGTGAAAAGAAAAAAGATATTGGAACGATTTTCATTGGATTTGCTGTATTAATGTTTGGTATGGAAAGTATGAGCGGCGCAGTAAAGCCACTTGCCGATGTACCGGAATTTACCGGAATTTTAACAAAATTTTCCAATCCGATTTTAGGGCTTCTGGCAGGTATGATTTTAACCGCAGTGATTCAGAGTTCTTCTGCGTCTGTCGGAATTTTACAGGCACTTTGCATAACGGGAGCAGTTGGTTACAGCGCAGCCATTCCGATTATCATGGGTCAGAACATTGGTACTTGTATTACTGCATTATTATCTGCAATTGGTGCAAAGAAAAATGCAAAACGTGCAGCAATGGTACATCTTTATTTCAATATTATTGGAACAGTTGTCTTTATGGTACTGTTTTATGCAATCAATGCAGTCGTACAGTTTCCGTTTATGAATCATGCAGCAAATGCAGCAGGAATCGCAGTTGTGCATACGACTTTTAACGTATTTGCGACCCTTTTGTTACTTCCATTTTCAAAAGTACTTGAAAAACTTGCAATTCTTACAATTCGTGACAAAGAGGAAGATAAGAAAGAAACAGAAACAACCGGAATGGAACTTTTGGACAGCCGTTTCTTAGATAAACCGGCTTTAGCAGTAGAACAGAGTCGAAGAGTTGCAGTTGAAATGGCGAATAAAGTAAAAGATGCAATCAATACAGCAATTGGGCTTATCGAACATTATGATTCGGAAAAAGCAGAACAGGTTTTAGCGGAAGAAGAACAGGTAGATCGTTATGAGGATGGACTTGGAACTTATCTGGTAAAATTGAGTCAGAAAGATTTAAATGTAAAGGATAGCCATGACTTATCGATCATGTTACACTGCATCGGTGATTTTGAACGAATTTCCGACCATGCAGTCAGCATCATGCGCTCGGCAAAAGAGCTGTATGAGAAAAATATGAAATTCTCGGATGAAGCACTTGCGGAGTTAAAAGTAATTACAAAAGCAGTAGAAGATGTGGTTGAGGCTGCCGTAAAAGGATTTGAAACAGAAGATGAAAGTATTGCAAGAAGCGTAGAGCCGATTGAAGAAGTCATTGACGAATTAAAGATTGAATTAAAGAACCGTCATGTCAGACGTCTTAGAAATGGAAACTGTACGATCGAGCAGGGGTTTGTGCTTTCCGATATTACAGCAAGTCTTGAGAGAGTGGCGGATCATTGTTCGAATGTGGCAGTCTGTATCTGTCAGGTGCAGGAGGATGCCTTTGATACACACAGCTACCTGGAAAAAATGAAGAAAAACAGCGTAGAATTTCAAAGTATTACCCGAGTTGCACGGGCACGCTATGCGCTCCCATCTTGTATTTCTGTAAAAAATTAAGTATACTTTTCTGGTAGAGAAAAACCAGAAGAGGTGGAAGTATGATTTATTGTGTAGAAGATGAAAGAAATATTCGTGAGTTGTTAGTATATACATTAGAAACAACAGGATTTGAAGCAATAGGAATTCAGGAAGGAAAAGAATTATTCCGATATCTGGAAAAAGAACTGCCGGATTTGATTCTGCTGGATATCATGCTTCCGGGTCAGGACGGATACAGCATTCTTGAAAAGTTAAAAAAAGATCCGAAGACCAGAGATATTCCGGTGATTATGGTGACTGCAAAAGAAGCAGAATATGATAAAGTGCGTGGACTCGATAGTGGAGCAGACGATTATATTACAAAGCCATTTGGAATGATGGAGTTTATCTCCAGAGTAAAAGCAGTACTTAGAAGGAGCAAAAAACAGATGAAAGATACACTTTTAAGCTGTGGAAATCTTTCAATTGATGTGGAACGCCACCAGGTATTAGATGGAGAACGTCAAGTGGAGCTGACATACAAAGAATTTGAAATGCTCCGTTATCTGATGGAAAATCAGGAAATTGTGTTAACGCGTGATAAACTACTGGAACATATCTGGGGATATGATTTTGATGGAGAAACTCGAACAGTAGATGTACACATTCGGACATTGAGACAGAAACTCGGGGAATCAGGAGCATTGATTGAGACTATCCGAGGGGTAGGATATCGAATTGGAGACAGAAAATGAGAAAAAGAATCTTAAATTATGTAGGGTTTATGATTATTCTCTCGATGGTGCTGACCTTCGTGTCAGCAAGCGTCATCATGTATGTAAAAACAAATGAATGGATGGAACAGGACGTACGAAATGAAGCGCAGTACGTCCGTCTGCTTTTAGAGCAGACGACAGACAGTGGATGGGAAGAACAGGCAGGAACATTTACAACCAGCAGAATCACCATATTAAATGAAGACGGAACTGTTCAGTATGATTCGGAAGAAGATTCTGCAACAATGGGAAATCATAAGGATCGTCCGGAAGTAAAACAGGCGATGGAAGAAGGGGAAGGAGAAACCGTTCGTTTTTCGGAAACTTTATCAAAAAAGACCTTTTATTATGCCCTGAGATTAGATGATGGACGGCTGGTGCGTGTGGCAAAAACGACAGACAGTGTATTTCAAGCCATGTTTTCCGGACTTTTTTTGATGGGAATCCTGCTGATTGTAATTTTGGCATTTGCCTTTTTATTAGTTGAAAAACAGACTTCAAAATTAATTAAACCGATTAACCAGCTGGATTTAGAAGAACCACTTTCCAGTGTAGCATATGAAGAACTGAGACCACTGCTGGTAAGAATTGACGATCAGAATCATCAGTTGAAACAACAGCTGGAAGAACTAAAAAAAGCAGAAGAAGTTCGCAAAGAATTTTCTGCAAATGTTTCTCATGAATTAAAAACACCGTTGATGTCAATTTCCGGCTATGCGGAGATTATGAAAAATAACATGGTTCCGCCGGATAAAGTGCCTGATTTTGCCGGACGAATCTATGAAGAGGCAAGCAGACTGACGAATCTGGTACAGGACATTATTGAGATTTCAAAATTGGATGAGGGAATCAGCATGCCGTTTGAATTGGTAGATGTCAGTGAACTGGCAGAAGAAATCGGCACGACTTTGCTTGTGGAAGCAGAAAAACGAAAG
The DNA here is from genome assembly GCA_022717655.1 of Bacillota bacterium. Lineage (GTDB taxonomy): Bacteria > Bacillota > Clostridia > Lachnospirales > Lachnospiraceae > Blautia. The sequence continues at coordinate 18,845 of JAIIAN010000021.1, forward strand.
ATTAAGCTGTCTGTGGAAGCAGAAAAACAGACAATAGTAAATGGAGTGCGCCATATCTTATATGAAATGATGTATAATGTGGCAGATAATGCGATTAAATATAATCATGAAGGTGGTTATGTAAAAGTAAAGGTTAAGAAGAATCAAAATCAGGTGCAAATTTCTATTGAAGATAATGGAATTGGAATTAAAAAAGAAGAACAGGAGCGTATTTTTGAGCGGTTCTATCGTGTAGATAAGAGTCATTCAAAAAAGACCGGAGGCACAGGACTTGGACTTTCGATTGTAAAACATGGGGCAATTCTCCATGATGCAAGGATTGAAATTGACAGTGAGCCGGAAAGAGGAACAAAGATTATATTGATATTAAAAAGAGCAGATGTTCATCAGAAGTGATGGACATCTGCTCTTTTTGGTATCTCAGTGGGGGGGAGACTTCTTTCATTCGGTTAAAATCTTCTCCAGGAATCTCTTACAAATAAAAGTAAAAGTGGGAACAATTCCAGACGTCCCGCAAGCATATCAAAAATCAAAATCAGCTTGCTTCCATTGGAAAAGAGGCTAAAGTTCTGGGTCGGTCCAACCAGTTCAAGCCCCGGACCGATATTATTTAAGGTTGCAGAAACTGCTGTAAAGTTTGTGGTAAGGTCAAAGTTATCAAGGCTGATTAGTAAAACCGAGGCCACAAAAATCAGAATATAGGCAATCATATAAACATTCGTAGAACGAAGGACATTGTGTTCTACCACTTTGCCATCCATCTGAATTTTTCTTACACTTCTTGGATGCAGGTAAGTGTGAAGTTCTTTTTTCATGGTCTTGATTAATAAAATAAATCTGGAAACCTTGATTCCACCACCGGTACTTCCGGCACAAGCGCCAATAAACATTAAAATAACCAGAATCGTACGTGAAAATTCCGGCCACAAATCAAAGTCCGTTGTAGCAAAACCAGTTGTCGTAATAACCGAAGCTACCTGAAATGAGACATGTCTTATGGTTTCTTCTAAAGTAGAAAACATTGCTCTTGCATTAAAAGAAATAAAGACAATGGAAGCAAAGATGATAATCAGATACCAGCGTACTTCTTCCATATGGATTGCCTGTCTGAGTTTCTTGCTTAAAAGCAGGAAATAAGCACTGAAATTAATTCCAAATAAAATCATAAATATCGTAACTACATATTGAATATAAGGCGAGTAACCCGCTATACTGTCATTTTTAATGCCAAACCCACCGGTTCCGGCTGTACCAAATGAGGTGGTAAGTGCATCAAAAACAGACATTTTACCAAATAAAAGTAATACAAATTCGATAACGGTTAAAGCCAGATAAATCGAATATAAAATTTTGGCAGTAGACTGAACCTGAGGAACGAGTTTACTGACAGATGGTCCAGGGCTTTCGGCTTTCATCAGGTTGACATGATAACCGCCGTCACCTCCTGTTAATGGAAGCAGGCAGAGAATAAAGACCAGAACACCCATACCGCCAATCCAGTGAGTAAAACTTCGCCACATTAACATGCACTTTGGAAGAGATTCTACATCCAGAAGAATACTTGCACCGGTAGTCGTAAAACCGGAGACGGTTTCAAATACAGCATCAATTGGATTTGAAATAACACCGCCAATTAAAAATGGAAGTGCACCCATAATACTAAGGATAATCCAGCTTAGTGCAACTGTAACACAGCCCTCTCTGGTATAAAAGATTTTATTTTTTGTCTTTTTCTGTACCAGTGGAATTCCAATTAAGAGGCAGAGCATAGCAGATAAGAAAAATGCCCAGCCGGAATGTTCATGGTAGAAAATTGCAGTTATACAGGGAAGTGCCATAAATAAAGCTTCAAAGTTTAAAATCCATCCAATGATATAAGCAATAATTGAGTAATTCATAATTTGATTTTCCTTTTAGTAATAAAGTAAACTATTTTTTCAGGATATCCTGAATATCATTGAGTCCTTTTACTGTAGTGACAACAACAACTGTATCGTTTGCCTGAATCGAGTCCTGACCTCTTGGAATCAGGATGACACCATTTCGGTTAATGCAGGCAACTAAGAGGTTGTTGCGGATATCTAAGTCTGCCAGCGGGATATTTAAAAACGGACAGTCATCGTGGATGGAAAATTCAAGAGCTTCCGCTTTATTATCAAGAATCTGGTAAAGGGTTTCCACATTGCTTCCGATACTGTTCTGCATGGCACGGACATATTGAAGAATATAATCTGCAGTAATGTATTTTGGATAAATTACACTTCCGATATCAAGACCTTCAATGATATCATCAAACGCAATCCGGTTTACTTTTGAAACTAATTTGGCATTACTGTTTTTCTTGGCAAATAAAGAAAGCAGGATGTTTTCTTCATCCAGGTTAGTTAAAGTAACAAAAGATTCCACACGGGTCAGTCCTTCTTCCAAGAGCAGATTTTTATCGGTTCCGTCTCCGTGGATAATGGTAGCGTCCGGTAATAATTCACTTAACTGTTCACAGCGGTCGGCATTGGATTCCACAATTAAAACACGAATTTTCATGCTTAAGAGAATCTTGGCAAGATAATAAGAAAGAGTACCGCCGCCTACAATCATGGTGCTTTTTACCTGATGTGTATGGATTCCGATTTTCTTAAAGAACAAAGCGGAATTGATTGGTGAAGCAATGACAGATACAATATCATTATCCTTTAAAATAAAATTACCGGATGGAATACTGACTTCTTCTCCACGTTCGACTGCGCCAATCAGAATCAGGTTTTTATAACGTTCACCAAATTCCATAACGGACATATTGTTTAATTTAAATTCCGGCTTGATTTTAAATTTTAACAGTTCCACACGGCCTTTGGCAAACGTGTCGATTTTAATTGCGGATGGAAAACGTAAGATACGTGCAATTTCAATCGCAGCAGCATATTCCGGATTGATAATCATGGAAATTCCGAGACTCTGCTTGATAAATCCAAGTTCTTTGCTGTAGACCGGATTACGCACTCTTGCGATAGTGTGGCATTTGCTTACCTTTTTTGCAATCAGGCAGCAGAGCAGGTTCAGTTCATCAGAGCCGGTTACGGCAATTAAAAGGTCTGCTGTTTCAACTCCGGCATCAAGAAGAGTATTGATACTTGATGCATTTCCGAGAAGTCCCATAATATCGATATCCTCGGTAGTGTCTTGAATTTTTTTCTCAATAATATCAACAATGACAATATTATGCTTTTCATTGCTGAGTTGTTCGGCAAGGGTGCGTCCGACTTTTCCACACCCTACTATAATAATGTTCATAAAATCCTCCAATTAAAGAATATTTAAAGAATATGAAAAATCGCATATCACTTACATCATGATATGCTGTGTGAACATTATAGCACTGCTATGTTTATTTTTAAATACGGATTATGAAAAAATTTAGATTTTCATTTGGTAAAATCGGGTACATGATGCACTTTGTTCCAATTGGGATTGCAAGCAGAGAAAATTCGAGCTATAATGAGCGGTAAGAAGTAAAATTATCCCCGAAAATCAGGAGGAATCGGCAGTATGAATATGAAAGAAGCAACAAAAAAGATGAAGCAGGACAGCCCAAAGCTGGCTGGACTTTCAGAAGCGCAGAGAAATCTGGCACTTGAAAAGGTAAAGGAAGCCCTCCTTTTAAATAAGGAAGAGATTTTTCTGGAAAATAAAAAAGACATGGAATCTGCAGAAGAAATGGGAATCGCACCGGCGGTGAAAAAACGCCTGAAATTTGATGAACACAAACTGATGGATGTAGTAAACGGAATCAGCGAGTTAATCAAACTGCCGGACCCACTTGGAAAAGTACAGCTGGCACGACAGTTAGATGAGGGATTAAATCTTTATCGTGTGAGTTGTCCGATTGGTGTGATTGGAATTATCTTTGAGGCAAGACCGGATGCGCTGGTTCAGATTTCTTCGCTTTGCTTAAAAAGCGGAAACTGCGCCATCTTAAAAGGTGGGAAAGAAACCGTAAGAACCAATAAGATTTTGTTTGATATTATTTATAAGGCAGCAACTTCGGCCGGAGTGCCGGAAGGCTGTATGCTTCAGGCAGAACAGCATAATGAGATTGATGAACTTTTATCCTGTCATGAATCGGTTGATTTATTGATTCCAAGAGGTTCAAATTCTTTTGTTCAGTATATTATGAATCATACAAAGATTCCGGTTATGGGACATGCAGACGGCGTCTGCCATATTTATGTAGACAAAGAATATGACAAAAAGAAAGCCATTCCGGTGATTGTGGATGCAAAGACTCAATATACAGCAGCCTGCAATGCAGTAGAAACCTTATTGGTTCACAGAGAAATTGCAAAAGAATTTTTACCGGAACTTGAAACTGCTTTAAAAGAAGCAGGAGTGAAAATTCGTGGAACAAAAGAAGTCAGTGAAATCATTTCTTGTGAAGTGATGGGAGAAGAAGAATTTCATACAGAATATCTGGATTTAGTGCTTTCAGTTAAATTGGTAGCAGACGAAGAGGAAGCGATTGCACATATCAATCATTATGGTTCTCATCATACGGATTGTATTCTTACAGAAAATCAGGAAATCGCAGAAAAATTTATGCAGTTAGTTGATTCCGCAGGGGTTTATCAAAACTGCTCTACCCGGTTTGCAGACGGATTCCGTTATGGATTTGGAGCAGAAGTAGGAATCAGTACAGGAAAGATTCATGCAAGAGGTCCGGTTGGACTGGAGGGGCTTGTTACTTATAAATATAAATTATACGGACAGGGACAGATTGTGGCAGATTATGCACAGGGAAACAGTCAGTTTCACTTTAAAGAATTATGATCAGAAAGATAAAGACAATATTATTAAGTCTGACACCGATTGCAGTTTATTTTATAATAGAAATTCTTGTTTCATGTGGCTGTACCTTTACAGAAATGATTGGAATGACTGCAGTGTCAGGAACAGTATTTGGTGACTGGCTTTCTGGATTTTTAGAACAGGAAGGGCTGTAC
>JAIIAN010000230.1 GCA_022717655.1 Bacillota bacterium
GCAATGCTTACTGCTATCTGGGAGTTACCGAGAAACACCTGAATATGGTCATTGTAAATTCCGTCAATGTCTCAAAAATTGAAAACCGGCTTTCTCTGCCCTTAAGCAGCATAACAAAGGCAGAAGTCAAGGGTGGGCTGCTGCCCGGAAGAAAAGTCGTAATGCTGCATTTTGGAAAAGAAAAAATGAAAATTTCTTTGATGAACAATGCGATTGGCTCTGATATTCAGGGGCAGAAAGAAAATGTTGAGATGTTCTGCCAGATTGTTTCCAAACTCGGATAACCAGTATTATAAAGTGAGAGGAATCAGAGTATGAAAAAAATCTTAATTGTGTTATTAACTATGGTGTTGCTCCTTGCTGGATGCGGCAAAAATGGGGCTTCATCGCCACAATCTCCCTCTGATGAATCTGTGGCGGATCGGCAGAAACCCTCTTCTTCCGAAACCGAAATATCATCTGAAGATCATGCGATTCCCGGAAGTTATACCGTCCCGGAGGGATGGGAGAAATCTGAGAAGCATTCTACTGATTCGCAGATTTTCTACATAGAGGAAGGTCACGAAAATGATGAAAAGCCGGACAACATATCCATCCATGTAGGAAAGAACAAATATAGTCTGGAGGAGCATGAGCAGTTCCGGGATGCGATCGTCCAACAGATTTTGATGCAGCTGGATGGTATTGAAGCACAACTGAACGGGGATGGAACCTATACCGAGCAGGGAGATCTACTGTATATCTTTACTATCGACGAGGGCGATATTGTCACCACGCAATACTATATTGTAAAGGATTACGGGTTCTGCCTGATCCAGCTTACAAATTTCAGCGGATCAGAAACCACCGAACAGGCCGCCAGAGACATGGTAGATAGCTTTGTTTGGGATACAGAAGGATAAATTGACACAGGAACAGTGATTTTATAGGAAAACGACGAAGATGGAGAAACAAAAACTTTCAGGAAAAACAATTTTGAAGCTGGTAGGGGCACTTTTGGCTCTGGCTTATTTGGGATTTTGTCTCTATGCGGGTATTACCGGGAAATTTCCGAATATGCACAAAGCCGAGCATGTGATGCGTTTCGGTGACCTTAAAAACTGGGTGTCTGGCGGGATATCGGCTGTGATGATTTTTGCCCTGTGTATTACTTCTGCGCTCAATGACCTCAATCTCCAGAAGGGACGCAAAAAATCATTTTTACCGTTTTTTCTTACTATGATTTTGCCAATTATCCTTTTACTGCTTTTGGAGTCTTATCTGGATATTGGTTGGATCGGGATTGCCCTTTATGCCGGTATTGCAGTTTTTCTATTTGGAGTTGCATGGACTCCACAACTGTTGAATCAGTGGATCGCCCGCCGACTTTTGCGTGATGAACCTATGAGCGGCAAACAACAGGTACAGATCATTGAATGGATTCATTTTCATCCGCTGAAAAAGCTGCTGATTTTCGGGCTGTGGGGCTTTGGCGTCGTGCTGGTTCTGCGTGGCATCTGGGTAACGGCAACTGGAAAAATCGAAATGGACGGAGAGCTTTTCCTGTTTTTACTTGGTACAGCAGTTCTGGTTGTGGCGCTGTTTCAGAAAATGAGACGCTATATCTGCGCGCCTTACCGGAACATACCGGTACTGAATCAGATTCTCAGCAAAAATCAGCTGGAGCTACTGCTGGATGGAGAACATTTTGAACCAATAGAGTTTGAAGATGAGGGCATGAAAAAGTATCTGGAAATATACCAAAGCCAGAACTGGATGCTGATTGGCGGTAAGCTGCTCTCAAAAAAGCTGGCTTTATGGTTCACAATGAATCGGTTCAGAAACCATACTTCCTTGAAGGTACTTTACCTGAACGGCATGACTGCCAAAGCGACAGTCGATCTGGATATTCGAGGGGACCGGTACAAGGAGTTTACTGCTGTGCTGAAAGAATTGATTGGATACGAAGGCACACTTAAACTGTATGAAAAAGAAGAACAGCTGGCACAGAAATTTGCGTCTTTTTTCCCAGAGCAAACTTCCGAACAGGACCGTGTCGCTGCTTTTCTTTCTCAGGATGTGACGCTGATCCGGCAGGATTACATTCAGACCTTCTCTCCGCCGCCAGATTCCCGAAAGAAAAAACGGAGTAGACGGGAACGGGAATAAAATATTTTCTTCATTTTTCAATGGAGAAAGGCTTACAAAAATAAAGAGAATTTAACTTGGGGGTTACCTATGAACTATGATATGAATATGATTAAATACCGCAAAAATGGTTTTTTTAGAATTGCAGCAGCTATTCTGATTATCTGTTTTATACTATTGGGGCTTACCGCTTGCGCCGGTACTACTGACAGCAAAGATAATAACGATGATAATGCACTGATACAAGGAACATGGGAAATAGATACCGGCTCTGGTGCTGGTTATAAATTCGTTGACGATAAGTTTATGTGGTTAAAATCCATCGAGAATGTTAACGATAACTACTGGTACGGAGATGTTGAGTATTATAAAGGTGCTGAAGCAATGGATATAGCAGGACTAACAGAGGAGGAACTTAAGAGCAGCCTGCCGGGTCTTAAACCTGAAAACACTTTTGTAACAAAATTAGATCCCGAAAAAATCATTACCGATGGTGAGGATAAAACTGCTACCAATATGAACGACCAAACCTTATGGACTCGCTTATGGCTTATTGAAGAAAATGAGGACAGTGTTGCTGCGGTAGTGTTTGATTTAGAAACTTTTAGTATGGAGAGCTACACTAAAGTTAAGTAAAAAACAAAAATTAGAAGTTGTGTAATTGAAATGTCACAGATGTATTGGGAGAAAGTGTTATGGTTGGGTTTAAAGTGAAGTATTATTGGTTTCAAATAGGAAGTGAAGATTTTTTATTTTCATTTTTTTCAACGGTTGCTTATAATTTGGAAAATAAAAAATGGGGAACTAAATTTCCAGTCATTATGAACGAATTGTATTTAGGTGAATTAAATAGTTCCCGTATTCCTGAAGCTATCAATGAATTGGAACAGATGAAGCAAGGATTAGCAAAATATTCTCCAAATAAAGTAATATGGAATATAAAAAATCTATCTGCCCAGCCACCGTGGGGAACAAATATCAGCGATGATATAACCGATTTATCAAATTATTTTGTTACAAGTGACGGTGAGGATTTTATTACAATTTTCAATCATGCCTTGCTAAAAGCAGAAGAACTTAATTGTGCACTAAAAATAACAAGTATTTGATATTTACACAACCCCAGTTTGTATAACTGGCAACCCAACCACAATTAAATATTCACAGCTCTACTAAGCAGGAGATCCGAAAAGGTCTCCTGCTTTTTTGCACCCTAAATTAAATGTATCACAGCTAAAACTATCGAAAACAAAATAGGCAGATACCATAAAAGAAGTTTTTCTTTGGATAGTGCTTGTCTTTTTTGAATTCATCACTTGACATTGTGGCAAAGATTTGATGGCTTTATTATTACTGGAGGGCACGATGTAGATCCAAAGTTATATCATGAAGAAAAGAAAGATTACTGTGGTGCCTTGTGTAAAGAAAGAGATGAGATGGAAATGGTGTTGATTCCAGAAATCATTAAACAGGATAAACCAATGATGGGAATATGCAGAGGACATCAAATTATTAATGTATGTTTAGGAGGAAGTTTATATCAAGATTTAGATAAGGAATACAAACTTACAGAAGTTCATCGACAACCAGCCCCTTATGATCAATCAAGTCATGAAGTAATGATTTTAAAAGAAACGCCACTTTATCATTTACTTGAAAGCGAAAGTATGCTTGTCAATAGTTGCCATCATCAAGCAATCAAAGAATTATCATCACAGTTATTACCGATGGCGTATTCTTCTGAAAAATTAGTAGAAGCATTCTATATGCCAAATCATCATTATATTGTTGGCTATCAATGGCATCCCGAAATGATTTATAAAAAAAGTGTAGAAAACAAAAAAATATTTAAAGGTTTTATCAAAGGATGTCAGTAATTTTAAAAAATTATATTGACTTTCATTTTATGAAATAGTATACTTAACTAGCTTTAAGTTAATAGAAAGCAAATGTTGGTTCCTTGGCCAAGTTGGTAAGGCAACAGACTGCAACTCTGTCATCATCGGTTCGAGTCCGGTAGGAACCTCCATTTGAATAATGCGCTAGTAGCTCAACTGGATAGAGTGCTTGACTACGGATCAAGAGGTTGTGGGTTCGATTCCTGCCTAGCGCGCCATTAAACGGGAAGTAGCACAGCTTGGTAGTGCACCTGGTTTGGGACCAGGGGGTCGCAGGTTCAAATCCTGTCTTCCCGACCATTTAAAAATTGGGGCCATAGCTCAGCTGGGAGAGCACCTGCCTTGCACGCAGGGGGTCAGCGGTTCGATCCCGCTTGGCTCCACCAATT
>JAIIAN010000231.1 GCA_022717655.1 Bacillota bacterium
GGACTTTCAATGGCAGAGGGTGATTGTGCAGTAGTAATAGATTGTGATTTACAGCATCCACCAGAAAAAATTGTAGAAATGTATCGACTTTGGGAACAAGGATATGAAATTGTAGAAGCTGTAAAAACAGACCGTGGTCAGGAATCGAAATTACATGAAATGAGTGCAAAGTGTTTTTATCGCATAATAAGTAAGTCAACAGGAATAGATATGTCAAGAGCTTCTGATTTCAAGTTGTTAGACAGAAAAGCTATTTTGGTATTATTAAATATGAAAGAAAAAAATGCATTTTTTCGTGCATTATCATCGTGGATTGGGTTTAAAAGTACCCAAGTGGAATTTGAAGTTCAAGAACGAACAAAAGGAGAATCCAAATGGTCTACTTGGTCTCTTATTAAATATGCAATATCAAATATTTCATCTTTTTCTGCTGCACCAATGCAGTTGGTGACAGGAATGGGAATTGTAATGTTTATATCAATGATAGTTTTAGGAATTACTGCTATTTATCAAAAAGTATCAGGTATTGCTTTAGGTGGATTTACAACTGTGATTTTACTTCAGTTATTTAGTGGAAGTATTATTATGGTTAGCTTAGGTATTATAGGGTATTACATATCTAAAATTTATGAAGAAGTAAAACATCGTCCACGTTTTATAATTTCTGAAGAATGTGGAAATAGGGAAAAAGAATGTTGAAAAAAATATTAGATAAAACTTTTTGGAAATTCATTCTGGTAGGAATTGTAAATACAATTTTTGGAACAGCAATTATGTTTATATTTTATAATTTATTTCATTTTAGTTATTGGATATCAAGTGCTTCAAATTATTTTTTTGGAAGTATTTTATCATATTTTCTAAATAAATATTTTACATTTCAGCATAAAGGAAATACTAAAAAAACAGTTTTGAAATTTATTATAAATATTACAGTGTGTTATTTCATTGCATACGGAATAGCAAAACCAATAACAGCATCACTTTTAGGTTCTTATTCAAGACAGATCCAAGAAAATGGAGCAATGTTAGTAGGAATGGGACTTTTTGTGGTCTTAAATTATTGTGGTCAAAGGTTTTGGGCCTTTCGCTGACACTACCGTGAATCAGAATGGGATAACTTGAGTAAAGGAATATCAAAGAATAGAGATGCGCACTAATTAATTAGTTCGCATCTCTATTTTTTTAGTCTTTCGATTGAAATTCATAAGAGAAAATGGTATATTGTAAAGGTTAAGTATACTTTACCATAAGTAGAGGAGATTAGAATGAACATATTTAGAGAATTGTGGAGAAACAAGACCCTGGTGTGGAAACTGGGTAAAAATGACTTCAAAACAAAGTATGCAGGTTCTTATTTTGGAATTTTATGGGCGTTTGTACAGCCTATGGTTACAATTTTGATTTACATTTTTATTTTCCAGTTTGGATTTCGCGTTATGGATACGCCAAACGGATATCCTTATGCGCTGTGGCTGATTGCAGGTATCATTCCCTGGTTTTTCTTTTCAGAGGGAATTATCAATGCAACCAACTGTTTGATGGAATATAGTTATCTGGTAAAGAAAGTCGTATTTAAAATCAGTGTACTTCCGCTTGTAAAGATTTTATCGGCATTGTTTGTACATCTGTTTTTTATCGCATTTGCGATTTTTATCTATATTATTATGGGAAAGACACCGATTGTTCAGATGGCTCAGCTTGGCTATTACACAATCTGCGCAATCTGTCTGATTACTGCGATTGCCTATTTTACCTGTTCCATCGTACCGTTTTTCAGAGATTTTGGAACGATTATCAATATCCTGATGCAGGTTGGTATGTGGGCATGCCCGATTATGTGGGATATGTCAACCTTTAAAATGCCTGCAAAAGTTGAATTTCTTTTAAAATTAAATCCGCTGTATTATGTTGTACAGGGATATCGTGACAGTTTCATGGATGGAATCTGGTTCTTTGAAAGACCAAAGATGACGATTTACTTCTGGGTTGTAACTTTAATTATCGGAGTGATTGGATTTACTGTATTCCGTAAATTAAGAGTACATTTCTCAGATGTATTGTAGGAGGACGTATGGACGATATTGTAGTATCAATTAAAGATGTCAGTAAAGTATACAAATTATATGATAAACCGATAGACAGGCTGAAAGAATCCCTGTCTATTACTCATAGAAGCTATCATCAGGACCATTTTGCCTTAGAGGGAATCTCACTTGATGTGCATAAGGGAGAATGTGTCGGAATCATCGGAACGAACGGTTCTGGAAAATCTACGCTGTTAAAGATTATTACCGGCGTGTTAAGCCCGACAACCGGAAGTGTTACCGTCAATGGAAAAATCAGTGCACTTCTTGAATTAGGTGCAGGCTTTAACATGGAATATACCGGAATTGAAAATATTTATTTAAACGGTACGATGCTTGGATTCTCAAGAGAAGAGATGACAGCAAAGCTTGATGATATTATTAATTTTGCAGAGATTGGTGATTTTATTAATCAGCCATGTAAGACGTATTCAAGTGGTATGTTTGCCCGCCTTGCCTTTGCGGTTGCCATTAATGTAGAGCCGGATATTTTGATTGTCGATGAGGCGCTGAGCGTTGGAGATATTTTCTTCCAGTCCAAATGCTACCGCAAATTCAATGAATTTAAAGAAGCCGGAAAAACAATTATTTTTGTTACGCATGATATGGGAAGTGTTATCAAATACTGTGAGAGAAGTATGCTGATTCACCACGGACATCATGTGCTGACCGGAACTTCCGCAGAAGCAGTGGATGTGTATAAGAAAATCCTTGCCAATCAGTATGATGACAGTGCAAAGAATGATACACAGGAAGAAAATGCAGAGGCACAGGGAGAAGAGTCTGCAAAAGAAGAAAATACCGCAGTTTCAGAAGCAAAAGGCTGGAAGAGTAAATTAACCTTAAACAGCAATCTGGATTCTTATGGAAGTCTGGATGCAGAGATTGTGGATTTTGCAATTGTAAATGATAAGGGAGAAATCAGTTCTTCTGTGGATAAAAATAAACAGTTCCGTATTAAGATGAAGATTCAGTTTAAGAAAGATGTGGATCATCCGATTTTTGCTTATACGATTAAAGACAGAAAAGGAACGGAAATTACAGGTACTAATACCATGTTGGAAAATTATACACCGGCACACTGTAAGGCAGGGGAGATCGTTACCGTTAATTTTGACCAGATTATGACGCTTCAGCCGGGACAGTATTTTCTTTCCTTTGGTTGTACCGGTTATAATGGGGATGATTTGGAGATTTATCACCGACTTTATAATGCCTGCCACCTTGAAGTCTTTTCAAAGAAAGAGGGAACACTTGGTTTCTTTGATTTGAATTCAACGGTTTCTTATGACGGGGCAATACAAACGAAATAATAAATATAGAAGGATTATGGGATGAACGAAAAGATTGGGAAAGTTACATTAAATCTGGACTATTATGAGGGTCAGGATTTTTACAGTGATGGTGCGATTGAAGAACATCTGCTGGAACTGGTGAAACATCATGAACCCGAGGAGTATCAGGATATTATTTTAAAAGAAAAAAACTGGGCAGTGATGTATCATCTTTCACAGCAAAGAGAAAATATTTTGGAATGGTATCCGATGACAAAAGAAGATTCCGTGCTTGAAATCGGAGCTGGATGCGGTGCAATTTCCGGTGTGCTTGCAAAAAAAGCCGGACGGGTGGTGGCAAATGACTTGTCTAAGATGAGAAGTTCGATTAATGCATGGAAGAATAAAGAGGCAGAAAATCTGGAGATTGTAGTTGGAAATTTTAATACGGTGTCGGATAATCTGACCCAAACATTTGACTATGTTACTTTAATCGGAGTATTTGAATATGCAAAGACCTATATTCAGGAAGAAGAACCGTATCGGGTATTTTTAGATAAAATCAACCGTCATTTAAAACCGAATGGAAAAATTTTGATGGCAATTGAAAATAAGCTGGGACTAAAATACTTTGCAGGCTGTAAGGAAGACCATGTCGGTCGGATGTTTGAAGGAATTGAAGGCTATAAAAATACATCCGGAGTAGAGACATTCAGCAAAAGAGAATTAGAAAAGCTGCTCGATGCAAATGGCTATCACAATTATCGGTTCTATTATCCTTATCCGGATTATAAATTTGCAACAACAATTTATTCGGATTCTTATCTTCCAAAAAAAGGAGAACTGCGGAATAACCGCCGAAATTTTGATGCAGAGCGTCTGTTGCTTTTTGATGAGGGACTTGCCTTTGATACGATGATTAGTGCCGAATTGTTCCCGCATTTTTCCAATTCCTTTTTTGTAGAAATTCAGAAAAAGGAGGAAAACAATGCCTGAGATATTATATTCAAAATTTTCAAA
>JAIIAN010000232.1 GCA_022717655.1 Bacillota bacterium
ATCATACTCATTCCCATTACAAAGTCTGACTTTGCAAACAGAACATACATGCGACACTCTTTCCTCACAGCACAAAATGGTATGTTCTGTTTGCAAAGTCAGACTTTGTAATGGGAATGAGTATGATGTATGGAGAAACCGTGCGTGTGTATACACTAAAAGATATGTGTAAGTATGCGAAAGAGAAAATGGGAAATTTATAAATTGCAATTCATAGACTTCTTTATAGACTTCATAGAAAGTTTAGACTTGTTTTATTTATATTTTTCAGAATGAGAAGAAATTTATGCTATAATTATCGTTAGAAAAATTCTATCTTAGTCGGCAATTGAGACTTTCATTGAGACAAATGTGTTAATTACTCACCACTTTTACTGAAATGAGAGTCTTATCGACTGGAATAAATACTTTCATAAAAATCAGGCAGGAAAGGAGAAAAAGGAGCAATGAAACTTAAAACGAGAATCGTTATCTCCTTTTTTGTTATTATCCTCGAACCGCTAATCTGCGCAAGTGTTGCATTTTGGGCATTCAGCCAGCATCAGTTGAATGTGATGGAAAAACAATATGGAATTGAAAATGCCTCTTATGATTCACTTTCTAATACCGCAGAAGTGATTAACAGCATGACCGATGACATTGCAGAAGAGCTGAGGGAGACGGCAAAAAAAGATACAAAAGAATTAGAAAATGAAGATTATTTAAATCAAATCAATGGCAGATTAAAGGAAGCACATTCCTATCTCTTAGTAAGAGAAGGAAACCAAATTATCTATTATGGAAATGAAAATTATTCAAGTGAACTTGTAAAACGGCTGCCTCCTTATGACTCAATTGAAGAGGATGAATCCGAAGAAGCCATTGCTGCACAGGATAATGACGGACTTTATCTTGGCGGAACGATACAGGCACTGGTGAAACAGATTAATTTTGAAAAACCAGATGGAACACAGGGCAGTGTCTTTATTGTGTCAAGTATTTTAAAAACTCTGCCACAGTTAAAATCACTGATAAAAAATATGATGATTTCTGTAGTTGTGATTTTGATTCTTACCGGTCTTGGTCTGACCTGGTGGATTTACCGTGGAGTCATTGCACCGCTTGATAAACTGCGAACAGCGACACAGAAGATTAAGGATGGAGACCTTGATTTCTCAATAACACCGGAAGGTGTGAGTGAAATTTCGGATTTGTGTCAGGATTTTGAAGAGATGCGCCAGCGTTTAAAAGAGACATCCGAAGAGAAAGTTCAGTTCGATAAAGAAAGCAAAGAGTTAATCAGCAATATTTCCCATGACCTAAAGACACCGATTACAGCGATTAAAGGCTATGTGGAGGGAATCATGGATGGCGTTGCCAATACGCCGGAAAAAATGGATAAATACATCCACACGATTTACAATAAGGCAAACGATATGGACCGGCTGATTAATCAGCTGACCTTCTATACAAAGATGGATACCAATCGAATTCCGTATACATTTAACAAGATTTCTGTAACAGAATTTTTTAATGACTGTGCAGAAGAAATCGGAATGGAACTCGAATCAAAAGGAGTAGAATTTAATTATTCCAATTATGTAGCACCAGAAGTGCTTGTGATTGCAGATGCAGAGCAGATTAAGCGAGTCATCAATAACATTACCAGCAATTCTTTGAAATACATGGACAGCACCAGAGTGCGCAGAATCAACTTAAGAGTAAAAGATGTCGGGGATTTTATTCAGGTAGAAATTGAAGACAACGGAAAAGGAATTGCAGCAAAAGATTTACCGAATATCTTTGAGCGGTTCTATCGGACGGATGCGTCAAGAAATTCTTCCAAAGGTGGAAGTGGAATCGGTCTTTCCATTGTAAAGAAGATTATGGAGGACCATGGAGGAAAAGTCTGGGCAACCAGTAAAGAAAATATCGGTACAGTTATGTACTTTGTTTTAAGAAAATACCAGGAGGTTTATCAGTAAATGAGTAAAATTTTAATTATTGAAGATGAAGAGGCAATCGCTGACTTAGAGAAAGATTATCTGGAGTTAAGCGGATTTGAAGTAGAAATTGAGCATCGTGGCGATGTCGGATTAAAAAAGGCATTAGAGGGAGAATATGATTTATTTATTCTGGATTTAATGCTTCCGGAAGTAGATGGATTTGAAATCTGCCGTGAAATCCGAAATGTAAAAAATACACCAATTATCATGGTTTCTGCAAAGAAAGATGATATTGATAAAATCCGTGGACTGGGACTTGGTGCAGATGACTACATGACAAAACCATTCAGCCCGAGTGAGCTGGTTGCAAGGGTAAAAGCACATCTGGCTCGTTATGAACGCCTGATTGGAACCGGAGTGCAGGAAAATGATATCATCGAAATTCGTGGATTAAAGATTGATAAGACAGCAAGACGTGTCTGGATTAATGGAGAAGAAAAGAATTTCACAACCAAAGAATTTGACTTATTAACCTTCCTTGCACAGAATCCAAATCGTGTATTTACAAAAGACGAACTCTTTAAAGAAATCTGGGCGATGGAGTCTATCGGTGATATTGCAACCGTAACCGTACACATCAAAAAGATTCGTGAAAAAATTGAGTTAAATACAGCAAAACCACAGTATATCGAGACAATCTGGGGTGTTGGATATCGTTTCAAAGTCTGAGAAAATTGTAATCCTACAGGTCTGAGAAAATATACTTGACAAATACGCAAGAATATCGTACAGTAAAGTGGTAAAAACAAGGGGAGCTTATTTGATAGGCTGAGAGGAAGTTAAGAACTTCGACCCATAACCTGATTTGGATAATGCCAACGTAGGGACAGACGTATGAAATGTTACGGGAGATGTCAGAAGTTGGCGTCTCCCTTTTGATTTAGAAAATTATTTGACAATTAAACAAGCAATACCAAGTGATTGAATGAGAGTTCATGAAGGGGTGCACCACCGCGGGTGTATTTCTTTCGTGAACTCTTTTTTCTTTCAATAAATGAAATTGCGTCATAAAAAATAAAAATATGTCTACAAAATGCCAAACAGGAAAATTTCAAAAATATATTTAGAAAGTGAGGATTTTAGGATGATTAAAGTAAATGGAAGAGAGCGGGATTTCGTTCCGAATACCACCATTGCAGAGCTTTTAGAGCAGATGGGTTACAATCTGACTCGTGTAGCAGTGGAATGTAATGGAAAGATTGTTCCAAAGAAGCATTTAGCAGAAACATTGACAACAGATGGAGACGTCTTAGAAGTTGTAAGTTTTGTAGGAGGAGGCTGAGATGTTAACAAAAGAAGAAATCAGGAAGGCGCTTGTGGAGCGTCATTCGGAGGAAGTTCAAAGTAAATTGGATGAGGCAAAAGTGGCGATTGCAGGACTTGGCGGACTTGGCTCTAATATTGCATTTTTTCTTACCAGAATCGGTATCGGACATCTGCATCTGATTGATTTTGATAGAGTAGATATCACGAATTTAAACCGTCAGCAGTATCGCATGGAACATATTGGCAGATACAAGACGGAAGCACTTTTGGAGGAGCTTCGGGAAATTAATCCGTACCTTGAAGTAGAGACAGACTGCGTGAAAGTGACTGATGAAAATGTAGGAACATTATTTCAAAATGAAAGCATTATCTGTGAAGCATTTGACCGTCCGGAAGCAAAGGCAATGCTGGTCAGCGGAGTGGGAGAATATTATCCAG
The DNA here is from genome assembly GCA_022717655.1 of Bacillota bacterium. Lineage (GTDB taxonomy): Bacteria > Bacillota > Clostridia > Lachnospirales > Lachnospiraceae > Blautia. Next base: position 3,690 of record JAIIAN010000232.1, read on the forward strand.
ATAAGATTTTAGTGGCAGGTTCTGGAATGGCAGGCTATGGAAGAGGCAATGAGATTGTGACAAGAAAAATTAATGAGCATTTTTATTTATGTGGAGATGCACATACCGAACCGGCAAAGGGAAGAGGACTTATGGCACCGAGAGTGGCTATCTGCGCAGCACATCAGGCAAATTTGATTACAGAGCTGATTATCAGAGGAAAATAAAAAACTATACTCTCAAAGTCTTATTCAGAAAGATTTTGAGAGTGCATAGAAAGCAAAATAAAAACAGTAAGTAAAAAAGAGCAAGCAAAAAACCAGATGGAGGAAAACAAAATGAATAATGATACATTTACACTTGGGGGACATACATTTGAGTCTCGTTTTATTTTAGGTTCAGGAAAATATTCCCTGGATTTAATCAAAGCAGCAGTGGAAAAAGCAGGAGCACAGATTATTACTCTGGCACTGAGACGTGCAAATGAGGGAGGAATGGCAAATATCTTAGACTACATTCCTGAAAATGTTACACTGCTTCCAAATACATCGGGTGCAAGAAATGCAGAAGAAGCAGTGCGTATTGCAAGACTTTCCAGAGAACTTGGCTGTGGGGATTTTGTAAAAATCGAAGTCATCCATGATTCCAAATATCTGTTTCCGGATAACTATGAAACCATCAAGGCAACGGAA
>JAIIAN010000233.1 GCA_022717655.1 Bacillota bacterium
AATATATAGAATGAAAATGCTGATTGTACTTGAAGAAGTCAATCAGTTTTTTTGTGCGTAAAAAAGCAGGAACTGCTATACTGTGGAAAGTATGGCAGTTCCTGCTTTGCTTTAGAAAATTATTTTTGAATTATATTACTGATTGCATCAGTGGAAAGATGAATATCAAGCTTTTGGTCGATAATGATTACTTTATCCAAAAATAAGTCTATGAGTAATTTTTTTGCTTCAACATCATTCATGCTCTTGACTTTATCATTAAACAACTGAAAGGCTTTTTGAATTTCAGCATCGCTTAAAATTTTACTTTTCTTGGATTTTTTGAGGGTTTGAATTACAGCTTGTAAAGTATCGATAGTTTCCTTGGCGGCTTTAATTTTGCTAAAAGTAAAATCATCGTCGATGCCTTTTTCTACTAATTTATAAAGATTGGCACGCGTTTTCTGGGCTTTTGTAAGTTGATTTTGTTTATCAGCAATTTTTTTATCAATGCTATTCTTTGTATTTGCAAATTTTTTGCGCATTTTATCAGCTATAACAGAAAAGGCTTCAGAATTAAGAATTTCGTTTTTTATTTTGGTAATAACTGCTTCCTCAGCATCTTCTTTGCGAATTTGCTTTTGTAAACATTTTTTAGTCGGAATCCTCTCTTTGTCAAGGCAAGAGTAATAGCTGTAAGATTTATCACGGGGGGTGCAAGTATGACCTCCCATAGCACTACCACAGTGACCACAGATGATTTTGCCGCGAAGCAGGTAATTGACTTTAGCCTTATACTCCGCAGGTCTTTCTTTGTTAATTCTGCGACGAGCTTGTGCCTGATTGAAAACATCTTTGCTAATAATGACTGGGATAGCATCTTCGATGCGGATAAAATCATCAGGACGCTTTTTAGAATGAGAGTTGCGTTTGCCTTTACCCTTAGGAATTTTGTTAAATGTATAGGTACCGCAATAGCGCTCGTTCCCGATAATATCGTAAAGACTATTTTTGCTAAAAGGTTGCCCGTTACGCGTAGTATAACCTTTAGCGGCGAGTATACAGCATATATCTTTGTAGCTATGTCTAGCAATAAATAAATCAAAAATAAGGCGGACGGCTTCTGCCTCATCATTATCAATAACGTAATGCTTATCAACAATTTTGTAGCCAAGCGGCGGAGTGCCACCGTTAAATTGAACTTTATAAGCGTTTTCGTTTAGTCCTTTTTTTGTCTCTTTGGCAAGATTACGGCTGTAGTATGCTGCTATAGCTACCAGCATGCCCTCCATCATCTGTCCTTCTGGAGAACTATCAATGGATTGTACAGCGTACTCATAATGGATACCAAGGTTTAAGAATTTTGCTTTTGTAATGTAATAATCTACTTCGTTTCTTGAATTTCTATCAATTTTATGAAAAATTACAATGTCAAATTTTTTGTGAGACGCATCATCAAGCATCTTTTTATACGCATCACGCTTAGTAACCTCGCGACCGCTTTTTGCTTCATCAATATAAGTATCAACAATTTCATAACCTTTGCTTTTGGCGTAGGCGGTGCAAGCGCGAACCTGTGCGTCGATGGATTCTTCACGTTGCATATCGCTGGAGAAGCGTGCGTAGATGACTGCGCGCGGCATTAGGCTGCCTCCTCCTCATTATCGAGAGTATCGCTGTCGCTGCTAGTAAGCAGGAGGGACAGGATGTAATCAGCAAGTTTGTCAAGTTTTTGGTCCATATTAATAACCTCTTTCTTTTATATGTGATTTTACCTTTTCCTTTCCTTCATTCTAACAAAATAAAAGTTAACAAAACGTTAAGTAAATAGGGAAAATCCCAAAAAATTATGCAAAACAACACTGCTTGTCTTGGAGGACGAGCAGTGTTGTTTTGCATGAGATCTGTTTCTTTGAATCTATACGGAACGGATTGTTTCATGGTTGCTCGAAACCAATAAACATAAAAACGGTTATATATAACCGTTGATAAGAGTACGTGGTTATGCTACAATAAGCATGTAAACAAAAAAAGACGGGAGGCCATAGACGTGGATAAAATCTTTACTAATAATGTTCAGCAAGCTGAATGGGAAATCAGAAATGTAATGAAAGAATATGCTTTTAGCAATGAATATACTTATACGATGCTTGTGACCTACTTGCTGTATAAAGCTAGTCGTTCTATTAAGCATGACCTTAGTTACAATGATGTTTTAGAAACTATGAGTGAAGAAGAAAGCATGTTGATTCGTGACAGCTTTTCTTTTTCTCAGGAAAAATCGGAGAGATTCTGGCAACATATTCGCGGTTTAGCGTTTAATTATGCTCCCGCGGTATTTGCCCATATTTTAATGCAGCCTGTCAATGTATATGAGCCTCGTGCTGAAAGACCGGAATCTGTAAATAGATTGTTGGAAAATATTTTAGATTTACATGCTGGTGAAAAGGTTTTGGAAACCTGTAGCGGAGTAGGCGATACTTTGCTGGCGTTGGCCGAAAAGCATAATTGCAGTTTTTATGGTATGGAGCTTGTTTCGCAGGAAAAGGGCGTTTCGATAATCAGAACTGGTTTTGTGCCGAAAGATATCAATATTGTGCAAGGCAACTTCGTGAATAAGGCTTTGGAGAACGATGGAGTCGAATATGATAAGATATATTCATTTCACCCCTTGGTAAAGCTTGTTCATTATGTAAGTGATGATACCATGGATGCATTGAATGCTGAGTTTAAATGTCATCCCTTTAAAAGGATGTCTGCACTTGATTGGGCTATGGCTTTATCAGCTGTTAAATGCCTTAAGCTTGGTGGAATAGCTGTGGTGTTTGTCGCTGATGGTTCTCTTTCCAGCAATGTGGATGAAGCTATCAGAAGAGTATTCATCGAAAAAGGACTTTTGAAAGCAGTAATTAGTTTGCCTACAAAATTGTTTGCTTCCAGAAATGTTAATATGTCTATGCTGGTCTTAAGCAAAGGCAATCAGTTTGCTCGTTTGGTTAATGCGCGTAATATTTGTCAGGAAGGACGCAGACAGAATACATTGAGCGATGAAGATATTACTAAAATCGTTAATCTATATAACAATGGTGGTAAATATACTGTTGATGTAGCTCCTGGTGATATTCAACCCTATGGATATTCGCTTTCTCCTGAACGTTATATGACGCTCGATAATATCGAATTGAAAAATCCTGTTGAATTTGGCAGAGTTGTTAATGAAATTGGTCGCTCTGCGCCTTTAGCAGCAAGACAGTTAGATGAGTTGGTTTCCGAAGAACCTACGGATATCCGCTATGTACGTTTGGCTGATATTCAAGATGGCATTATCAATGATGAACTTCCGTACCTCAAAGCTATTGAAAGCAGACATGAAAGATACTTACTTAGAGATGGCGACTTGTTGCTGTCTAAGATGGGAGCACCTTTTAAAACTGCTATCGTAAAAATTGAAGGGAACGAAAAAATTCTGCCAGTTGGTAATATGTATGTAATCAGAGTCAATAATGACAAAATTGATGTGCATTATTTGAAAGCCTTTTTGGAGAGCTCCAAGGGCATAGCTTTGCTTAATTCTATTACCAGCGGAACTACTATACCTATCATCAACGTTGACAGCTTGCAAAGAATGCCGATAGAGTGCCCGGATATTGCAAAGCAGGAAAAGATAGCCAACAAATATCAGGCTACTTGTGATGAAATTGCTATGCTTAAGCTTAAACTTGCAGCTGCTACAGAAAGACTCAGTAATATTATCGATGAAGAGGAGGTAGAATAATTTTGCTGAATGTTGAACAATTACTGGAATTAGAAGAGCGTTTACGTAATACTTTAAGTGAAAAATTAGAGCAAATACTTTCCAATCTCAATCGCTCCGGTAAACTTGAAGAAGCGTTAGAGCTGTTAGGGTTGAGTGATTTGCTGCAACCTGATTATTCCTACAAACCTTATAGAACCGGTAAAATCTTTATCGTTGGTCAAAGCGATGTAAGGAAAAACCAGTTGTTAGGAGTTATAAAAGAACTTGGGTTTGATAAAAACCGCTTTGAGTTTTGCCTGGAATATGATGAAGTGAAAAGGTTTAATTTTAGTAAGCTTTTTTATAAGCCTGAAAACACGCTTGTTTTAGTTGGCCCTATGCCTCATAAAACTGTAGGTTCTGGTGATTACAGCAGTGCTATTGCTGCTATTGAACAGAAGGAAGGTTCACCGAATGTTATACGTTGCGGTAGCAATTCTTTGAAGATTACCAAGCAGAGCATCAGAGATGCTTTACAGAAAGCTTTGGCGTTAGGCATTGTGATAGCTTGAAACAAGTGTCTATAACATAACAATGATGTTATAATAG
>JAIIAN010000234.1 GCA_022717655.1 Bacillota bacterium
CGTAGCAATCCCCGTTGCGGGTGTAGCCCCCGGCAGGGGAGAGCAGCGCCGCCGCAATGTCCGATTCAAACTGCTTTTCGGTGGTGTTGAGGGGCATGGTTAGACCTCCTTGTTTTTAAGTTGAGTAATATTGAAAGTTGCTCATTGATTTGATCGGAAAGAGTTTCTCCCTGTGCTAGTGACATCAATTTTTCATTTTTATCGCTATCTTCAAAGGCACAACAGGTAAATGCAAAACCTCCGATATATGCTTGATAACGAGATTTTATATCTAAATAGGCTTTCAATCGTTCAGTTGGAAGCAATCCGTCTTTTGATAATTGAAAAATTTCAGATTCATTTTTGAATGGAGCATTGTATAAGTACTTGATAAAAGAACCGTATGAAGTCTTACCGGTGGATTCGTCGAAATTACAGGTCTTTTTAATGATGTGCAGAGTTTGAGGAGTCTTAAGTTGTTTCATGAAGTCAAGACAATCTGTATAGATGTTCTGCAAAATCATACTAGCATAATTTCTTTGATTTTCAGTCCTTTTTATGTTCCATTGTTCTACAAAATAATAGCCAAGAGAAAAAACGACAATGGCAATTGCTGAATTTGCAATGATTCCAAGTAAATCCGTATTGATTCTGGAAACATCAATGCCTAGGATGGAGGGAATATTGAAGTAATCAACTAACAAATATAAAATAAAAAGTATACAAGTAATAATAATTACAATAGGTGAAGAAAGTTGCGGCTTCTTTTTCATGACTATATGTCCTTATAGTTTTTGTATTTGGACTATTTCATTGGTGAATAATGAAGAGGATAATTTTCATCGGAAGAGCAGATTTCCTCCATAGTGAGGCTATAAATAAAATCATCAATATCATACCATGTCATATCTGGATGAAATCCCTTGTTACCATACATTGGAATGTTTAGCGTTTTCATGGCGAAAAAACATTCACAACTTCTCCTAGGAAATTTGCCAAGATAGGAATCGAAAAAATTATTGGTTACCGTATAATGTGACTTGTAAATAAAGTTTTTCCACCGTTGATAAACTTCTTCGGAGTCCATTAAGTCGATTACAGAAAATTCTTCGAATGAGCGATCATCTAGATCGCCCCATGCTTTTTTCAAAAGAGAAACTGCGGCGGCATCGCTTGATGGAGCGCTATACCCAAAAACAGTAAACATGAATGATTCATTCAGGGCAGCATCGACGGCTTCCCAACTTTTTTTAATAAAAGGGTCATTAGAATAATTCTTTTCTTTTATGGGATAAAGTAATTTGGTCGGCACAAACGGTTTATGGCATTTTGGGCATTCTGCGTCACATGCGCCGTATTCAACATCTTTTTCACAATAACCAATATCGGTATTACCGTGTAAGCAGAGGATATGGGGAAGATTTGTAGTAAATCTATATGAATAACATCTTTTGTAGGCCTGAATTAGAAGTGGATCCCAGTTAAATGTAGCAATTACGTCTTTACCGGTTAAGCTTAAAATAAGATAGTCGTATATTGTGGGATAATCTGGAATTTCAAGAGAAGCAAAATAATCATATAGCGATTTCTCAATTACTTGGACGACATCTTTGTACTCTGGCTTTGAAGCAAGTTCTGAATAAATATCTTCGAGGTTTTTACTAGACGTGTGTAAATGGACATTCTTTAGAATGTAATTCATTCCAAGCTCGGAAAACAAATTGTTCATAACAGAAGATTTTTTGCCGTTTTTATCTCCATTTGGGATGGCTGCCATTGTGGCACCGGCACCGAGCAAAACAGTATGACGCTTTATCATTTCTGTACGCCCTCCTTTTTGTCCATTTTACACCTCTCTCTTCCCCGTTACAACCTCATAAATCAAACTTTTCTTATAGCTTTCCAGCTCTTTCACCAACTGTTCTTTCTTTGCAATGAGCTTATCAATCTCGGCGCACTTGGCATCAAGATAGTTGGCGATTTCTTTTTGTTCGGAAAAGGCTGGTATAGGAAGATAATTACTTGTAAAATCGTTAATAGAAATATTCTGCATGGAAGAGCTTGCACCCGTTGCGAGTTCAGAAAACCATGACTTGGCGGGGACAGAATTTAGAGCGTACCACATATACTTGGTGTGATAACTTGGAAGAAATTTGATTTTCCAAAGTTTATCCGGGAGAAAAGTGTTGGGATGATTGTTTGCAACGTAAGCGCAAGCACCAACCATAGATGCAGTGTTCATTCTGCTTACAATAAGTGTGTCAGGTTCAACAGGACAAATCAAGCGATTGATAGCCGATTTCAAAACAGGTTTTACCTCAGTGGGAACAAAGAACCCGGATGAAACGGCACTTGTACGAAGAACGAATTTGCCTGATTCTTCAGAATTAGCGTCATCGGTAACGGCACTTAAACCGGAAGAGATAGATGCAATACATGATTTTACTCGTTTCAAATCCCAGTCAAACGGTATTTCGCTCCAACGAGTGAAATCGGTTGGCTTCATCTCCCGTTCACCACGCACGCCTTTTGTAACAGCCTGCGTAATAACTGCCTGCTTGAGCTTTTTGTATTCCTCAATGCTGGAACGAATTTTGGAAAGCATTGCATCAAGTGAAGCACAACTATTGTCAAGGTAATCTGCGATTTTTGCCTGTTCGTCAAGCGGAGGAATAAGAAACGGAATATTTTTGAAATCATCGAATCCTAAATCCCATTGACCGATTCTCATACCGGTTGAAAGGCGTGCATATTCGGGCAGATATGCTGGATTCCTCAAAAGATGATGTAGATAGCGCTTGTTGACCTTATTACTCGTAATGCTACATACATGATAAGCTGGACTAACAATTCCTCGGTAATCAGAAACCGCCATAGAACCCTGCCATGCTTTCATTTTATTGACAACTAAATCTCCAATATCAACGACTTTATAATTAGAAGTATCTAAGGAAGTTACGTTGTGGTTATCATCGCGGCTGTCTTTTGGGACAACACCGAAGTCACGATAGAGAGATAAAACGGGTGCATCTGGACAGCCCTTCTCGCTTTTCCACCGGGTTGCATATTTCAATTGGGAAACCTCCCACCCCTCTGGAATCTCCCCAATCCATTCAATGCCGCTGTCTTTCATTTTACGCATTTTCAGCACCATGCTTTCCGTATTCTGCAACCAGATAATTGACGATTGCACTGCAAGTAACCATCATAAATTTTGCTTCTTCAAAAGTAACGGTGCTTTCAGTTTCACGCTCAGCATGGCGGATGCCGCCTTCATCGGAAGCGTAGCCGTATAAGACTAAAATAGCAGATTTTAAGCTGCCGTGGATGTTCATACCGTTGGCAATTAAACCATTGAGTGCATCTTTTAATGCAGCCTTTTCGTTGCCAGAAATAACCTTGCAAACAGATTCTACTGCACTAATGCTTTCTTTTACGCAGTTTTTGTAATCAGGATGTTCTCTATCGGACAAGAAACCAAGGGCTTTTTGAAGCTGTGCGCGAGCACCATCGAAGGGAATCAGGCATGCTTGTTCGATTTCCGCAGATTCGTTTTTATCTGTAATGGGAACAATTTCTCCTGATATAAAGCGATAGCCAACATATTCTTCTTCAAATAATGAGTTCATCGCTTTATACATCTCGTTGGAAAATTCTGCGGTAGTATATCGAGAAATCCATGAGCAAGTATACCAAAGAATATCAAGAACTTCATTATATGGTGCGGTTGATATTACAACTGTAATCTTTTCAAATATAGATTCCCAAGAGTATGGCAAATCAGGATCTCGGCGAACAGGGAGAGCAAATACGTTGGACAGGAGCGCTCGACAGAAGTCACTACTCATTAAATGACGGCGAGTATCGTTGTAAGGATATTTAAGAATGTGTAGGTAACTATAGTCAAAAGACTGAGAATTACTACATCTAAATGCGATACTGCAAATTGAAAAAAGTTGATTTCCCATTAAGGTTCGAGTTCTATCATCGAATTCGTCGATTTGCATTTGCGTATTACAAGGGGCAATGCCGGTTCTGTCACTAAATCCACCGCGAACTCTAATCATGCTTTTCCGTTCGTTTTCACTCATTTGGGAATCCTTTCCCTAAACTTGTGAATATTCTGCACAAGTTTAGTAAATAAAAGTGGAAGAAGCGGTTTCCAAAATGGAAACAACTCAAATCAAGCTTTATGGAACAGCTCTGTCAGCCCGGCGGAGATATCCTGTTCCAGTGCGGTGATGCGCGCTACGATATCCTCCACGGCTTCCGGTGCCTGATACTCGTAGAAATAGCGGGTCATGGGGATCTCGTAGCCCACCTTGGTCTTGCTGTGGTCGATCCA
>JAIIAN010000022.1 GCA_022717655.1 Bacillota bacterium
GACAATCAGTTCTATCAGCGGATTTTTTATGAAAAAAATTAATTATTCGATTACTTTTAACCATCCTTCTGGAGCTTCGATGCGTCCCATCTGGATTCCTGTTAATGTTTCGTATAATTTCTGAGTAGTCGGTCCCATTTTTTCCATTCCGGAAGGGAATACGATTTCTTTTCCATGGTCAACAATCTTACCAACCGGTGAGATAACAGCAGCAGTACCGCAAAGACCACATTCTGCGAAATCTTTTACTTCGTCGAGATAAACTTCTCTTTCTTCTACTTTCAGTCCAAGATAATGTTCTGCAACATAGAGCAGAGAACGTCTTGTGATAGATGGAAGAATACTGTTAGATTTTGGAGTAACAACAGTGTTGTCTTTTGTGACAAACAGGAAGTTTGCTCCACCTGTTTCTTCTACTTTTGTTCTTGTTGCTGCATCAAGATACATGTTTTCATCATAACCCTGATTGTGAGCATCAACGATTGCATGTAAGCTCATTGCGTAGTTTAATCCGGCTTTGATGTGTCCTGTTCCATGAGGTGCAGCACGGTCAAAATCACTGACACGGATTGTAATCGGTTTTGCACCGCCTTTGAAGTAAGGTCCTACTGGTGTAGTAAATACACGGAACTGATATTCATTTGCAGGTTTAACACCGATAACAGCGTCAGAACCAAACATGTAAGGACGGATATATAAAGTTGCACCAGAACCATAAGGTGGTACATAAGCAGCGTTTGCTTTTACAGTTTCAACAACGGCTTCAACGAAACGGTCTTCTGGGAATACCGGCATTTCCAGACGTTTTGCAGAATCTACCATACGAGCTGCGTTTAAGTCAGGACGGAATGTTACAATGTGTCCATCTTCTGTTGTATAAGCTTTCATACCTTCAAAAACAGTCTGCGCATACTGAAGAACTCCGGCACATTCGCTTAAAGTGATGGTATCGTCTGTTGTAAGACCGCCTTTATCCCATGTTCCGTCTTTAAAATTTGAAACATAACGATAATCTGTTTTTACATAACCAAATCCAAGGCTGGACCAGTCGATGTTTTTTTTCTCCATTTAAATCTCCTCCATTCTTTGCCCATTGATACGATAGGTAACTATAAATTTGTTTTCCATTATAAAACTTTAATGCGGGAAATGCAAGAGAAGTTACATTGCTTTTTTAAGTCATATCAGATATAATTGAAATCAGTTCTGGTAAGGGCAGGATTGGAGTGAGAGAATATGCCAAAGAATGATTGGAATCAGCTTGGAAATGATATAAAAAATATCGTGCAGGATGCAATCGAGACAGGAGATTATGGGCGCTTAAACCGTGATTTAGGTGTAACGCTTGAGAATGCACTTGGAAATATGGCAATGAGTGTAAAAGAGTCTGCAATGAAAAATCTAAATCATTTTTCCGGCAGTCAGCAGACAGCAAATCAGAGAAGAAGCGTTTCACCGGAAAGGGAGAGACAGGAGCAGAATATGCGGGGCTATAAGAAAAAAATGGTCAAAGAAGCCAGAGAAAAATTTGCCCTGTATGTCAATACTTCGACTCCGAGAGCACTCGGGATTTTATTTACCGCACTTGGATTTGCGCTGGTGATAATGTTTGGAGTGACTGCTGCAACGCTTGGGATTGCAGGAATCTTTATTGACGCAGTTGCAAATAAGATGCAAAGAGGAATGTTTGTATTTATAGCTGCGATAGCGGCAAGTGGAGCAGTTGGTATTTATGGAAATACGCTTCGTAAAAAAGTAAAACGCTTCCGCTCTTACGTGCGCACATTAAATGGAAAGACCTATGCAAAAATCGAAGAACTTGCAAAAGGAGTGCGAAAATCTCCAAAGTTTGTAAAACGAGATTTGAAAAAAATGATTAAAAACCGTATGTTCTTAGAAGGTCATCTGGATGAAGCGGGAAATTATTTAATTACCAGCGATGAATCTTATGAGCAGTATATGCAGACCAAAAAAGCATCTGAAATTCAGGAAAAAGAAATGCGGGAAAAAGAACAGGCAGAACAGGAACTGCGGGGAAATCTTTCAGAAGAAGCACAGAAAGTCATCGAAGAAGGAGAAATTTATTTAGAAGAAATCCGAAACTGCAATCGGGCAATTCCGGGTGTGGAAATTTCCAATAAAATGTATCATCTGGAGAATGTGATTTTAAGAATCTTCAAGCGGGTGGAACAGCATCCGGAGCTGATTTCGGACCTGCATAAATTTATGGATTATTATCTTCCGACGACCGTTAAACTGTTAAAGGCTTATGAAGAGCTTGATAAACAGCCGGTTGAAGGAGAGAACATCAAAACAGCGAAACAAGAAATCGAAAATACACTGGATACCATCAATGAAGCATTTGAAAATCTTCTGGACAGCTTTTTTAGAAATACGGCATGGGACGTATCGACTGATATTTCTGTCTTAAAGACCATGCTGGCACAGGAAGGACTGACAGGGAATAAGGACTTTGAAAGCGTATCCGGAAAGGAAAACTAAATGAGCGATGAATTTAAAGAATTTGATGTGACACCGACACTTACTTTTGGGGTAGAGGAGGAAAAACCTGCCCCGAAAGAACCGGAAAAACCGACGGATCCAAATATGACAGAAGACGTATTGTCGGCGGAAGAACGCCAGATGGTGGAAAGTTTTTCCAAGCAGATTGATATCCGCAATTCTGCTGCAATCTTGCAGTACGGAGTGGGAACACAGAAAAAAATGGCAGATTTTTCAGAAGAAGCACTCGCAAAAGTAACAACAAAAGACCTTGGAGAAGTTGGCGATTTGCTTGAAAATGTTGTGAAAGAACTGAAGAGTTTTGACGCCGTGGAAGAAGAAAAAGGTCTGTTTGGAATTTTTAAACGTGGCACGAATAAAATTCAGGCATTAAAAACGAAGTATGCCAAAGCAGAAGGAAATATCGAACAGATTGTGCAGACACTGGAAAAACATCAGATTCAGCTTTTAAAGGATTCAGCGACTATGGATAAAATGTATGCGCTGAATTTGAATTATTTTAAGGAACTTTCCATGTATATCTTAGCAGGAAAGAAGAAACTGCAAGAAGTGCGAGAAGGTGAGTTAAAAGAACTGACTTTAAAAGCACAGATGAGCAATCTGCCGGAAGATGCACAGGCGGCAAAAGACCTGGATTCAATGTGCCAGCGGTTTGAAAAGAAAATCCATGACTTGGAATTAACCCGTATGATTTCGATTCAGACTGCGCCACAGATTCGTCTGGTGCAGGGAAATGATACCTTGATGGCGGAGAAGATTCAGTCAACACTTGTCAATACCATTCCACTCTGGAAGAGTCAGATGGTGCTGGCACTTGGAGTGGCACACGCATCTCAGGCAGCAAAGGCACAAAGAGAAGTCACTGATATGACGAATGCCCTGCTTCGCAAAAATGCAGAGACATTGAAGATGGCAACCATTGATGCGGCAAAAGAGTCTGAGCGTGGAATTGTGGATATCGAGACATTAAAACATACAAATGAGAATTTAATCAGCACCTTTGATGAAATTATGAATATCCAGAAAGAGGGTCATCAGCAGAGAATGGAAGCAGAAGCTGAGATGAACCGCTTAGAAGAAGAGTTAAAGAAGAAACTATTGGAAATAAACCATTAATTTTTGGAGGCGAAGGTAGATGTATCGTGACAATACAAAAGTAGTTTCAATTGGAGACAGAAAAATCGGTGGTGGAAATCCGATTTTAATTCAGTCCATGACAAATACCAAGACAGAAGATGTCGAGGCGACCGTAGCGCAGATTTTGGAGTTAGAAGCAGCAGGATGTGAGGTTATCCGCTGTACCGTTCCGACTTTGGAAGCTGCAAAGGCATTAAAAGAGATTAAAAAACAGATTCATATTCCACTGGTTGCGGATATTCATTTTGATTATAAAATGGCAATTGCAGCGATGGAAAACGGAGCAGATAAGATTCGTATTAACCCGGGAAATATCGGAAGTTCGGAAAAGATTAAAGCCGTTGTAGATACTGCGAAAGCCAGAAATATTCCGATTCGTGTCGGGGTCAATTCCGGTTCACTCGAAAAAGAACTGGTTGAAAAATACCATGGAGTCACAGCAGAAGGACTGGTGGAGAGTGCGCTTGATAAAGTACGCATTATCGAGGACTTTGGCTATGACAATCTGGTCATCAGTATCAAATCTTCTGATGTTATGATGTGTGTAAAGGCTCATGAACTGCTGGCAAAACAGACCAATTATCCACTGCATGTCGGAATTACAGAAGCCGGTACGTTATACTCCGGAAATATTAAATCTGCAGTCGGTCTTGGAATTATCTTATATGAAGGAATCGGTGATACAATTCGTGTTTCTCTGACCGGTGACCCTGTCGAGGAAATCAAATCTGCAAAAAGAATTTTAAAGACCTTAAACTTAAGAAAAGGCGGAATTGAAGTCGTATCCTGTCCAACCTGTGGACGTACCCAGATTGATTTGATTGGTCTGGCAAACAAGGTGGAGACGATGGTTCAGCAGTTTGATTTAGATATCAAAGTGGCAGTAATGGGCTGTGTGGTAAATGGTCCTGGCGAGGCGAAAGAAGCAGACCTTGGAATCGCAGGAGGAAAAGGTGTGGGTCTTTTGATTAAAAAAGGAGAAATCGTGAGAAAAGTGCCGGAAGCTGAACTGCTTGATACCTTAAGAGAAGAACTGGAACATTGGGCGAAATAATCCGTTCTCATCTATATTTATAAGAAAATGATTTGACCTTGGATTTGAAATTGGAATAGAAGAAAGGGAGCATACCGATGGAAAAAGATTTCTTAGAAGTCTTTTTAGGTCTTGAAGTAGAAAAAGAATTAAAGGCACTTTTAGAAGATGTGAAAGTGACGAAGATTGCAGTTAATCCGAAAAAAGACCGCATGAGAGTTTATATTCAGAGCATACAGTGGATTCAGAAAAAATATATCTATGCTCTGGAAAAGCAGATAAAGAAACAGTTTTTTGCTTCAGCGCAGATACAGATAAAAATCATTGAAAAATTTACGCTGACCTCTCAGTATACGCCAAAGCTTTTCTTTGAAGCCTACCGCTCCTCTATGTTAGATGAACTAAGAGGGCACAGTATTTTAATTTATAATACCTTTCGTACTGCGAAAATTGAATTTCCGGAAGAAAACAAAATGAGACTTGTCATGCAGTCCTCTGTACTGGCAAAAAGTCATGAGGAAGAATTGATTTCGTATATTGAAAAAATCTTCTGTGAAAGATGTGCATTCTCTCTGATTGTAGAGCCGGAATATGAAGAGGCAGGCGAAAGTAAGATACGTAAAAACAGTGAAATACGAATTATGCAGGAGGCTGCTCATGTGATTGAGCGGTCTTCTTTCGGGCATGTAAAAGATGAGGCGGAGGAGAGCGAAGAAAGCGAAGCAAATCAGCCGGATACAACAAAAGAAGAGAAAAAGGAAGCAAAACCGAAGCAGACAGAAAAGAAAGAGACCGGAAAAAAAGAACAGAGTGCACCAAAAGGCAAAAAAGGATTCACCAAAGAAAAGAAATTTACGCAAAATTCCGAATACCGACGTGGCGTGAAACGTTCCGACAATCCGGATGTGCTTTATGGAAGAGATTTTGATGATGAAGTCATTCCGTTAAGTTCGGTTCAGACAGAGATGGGTGAGGTCTGCATCCGTGGACAGATTATGAGTCTGGATACCCGTGCCATCCGTGGTGAAAAAACCATTATTATGTTTGCAATTACAGACTTTACGGATTCGATTATGATAAAACTGTTTGCAAAAAATGAACACGTAGATGAAATCTTAGAGGGCGTAAAGGTTAAAAACTTTATTAAATTAAAAGGTGTCACCAACATTGACCGTTTCGACAGCGAGCTTACGATTGCGTCCGTTGCCGGAATTAAGAAAATTGCACCATTTACTTCTTCGAGAATGGATACCAGTCCGGAAAAACGAGTGGAACTTCACTGTCATACCAAGATGAGTGATATGGATGGGGTTTCCGATGCAAAGCAGATTATCAAACAGGCATATGAATGGGGACATAAGGCGATTGCAATTACCGACCACGGAGTCGTGCAGGCGTTCCCGGAGGCAAACCACTGCTTTGATGAATGGGGCGGAGTTGTGCCAAAAGATGCGGACTTTAAAGTGATTTACGGAATGGAAGCCTATCTGGTCGATGACTTAAAAGGAATTGTGCAAAACAGCAAAGGTCAGCCGCTTAGAGGAAAATATGTGGTCTTTGATATTGAAACCACAGGATTTTCGGCTATGGCAGATAAGATTATCGAAATCGGTGCGGTTCGTGTGGAAAACGGAATCATCACCGGTCGTTTTTCAGAATTTGTAAATCCAAAGATTCCGATTCCGTTTCGGATTGAAAAGCTGACCAGCATTAATGATGGTATGGTGGCAGGGGCAGAAACCATTGATACCCTGCTTCCGAAATTTATTGAATTTTGCGAGGGTGCAGTTATGGTTGCCCACAATGCAGAATTTGATATGAGCTTTATCCAGAAAAACTGCAATGATTTAGGGATTGAGACAGACTTTACATTTGTAGATACTGTGGGAATGGCAAGATTTTTACTGCCACAGTTAAATCGTTTTAAACTCGATACCGTAGCAAAAGCAGTGGGAGTCTCTTTGGACCATCATCACCGTGCGGTTGATGATGCAGAATGTACCGCCGGAATTTTCCTGCGCTTTATCGAGATGTGCAAAGAAAGAGATATTGAAAATCTGGATGATTTGAATGAAAAAGGCGCAGTTTCTGTCAATGCAATCCAGAAAATGCCGACTTATCATGCTATTATTCTGGCGACCAATGATATCGGGCGTGTCAACCTCTATCATCTGGTATCGGATTCGCATTTGATTTATTATCACAGGCGTCCGAGAGTTCCAAAAAGCGTGTATTTAAAATATCAGGAAGGCTTGTTAATCGGTTCTGCCTGTGAAGCCGGAGAATTGTATCAGGCAGTGTTAAACGGCAGACCGGAGCCGGAAATTGCAAGACTGGTAAATTTCTATGATTATCTCGAAATCCAGCCAGTCGGAAACAATGAATTTATGATTCGAGATGAGGACCGTGGAGACATCAACAGCGAAGAGGACCTGCGTGAAATCAATCGAAAGATTGTAAAGCTTGGAGAGTTATTCGATAAACCGGTTGTTGCAACCTGTGACGTGCACTTTTTAGAACCAGAGGATGAAATCTACCGCCGAATTATCATGGCAGGAAAAGGATTTGACGATGCGGATATGCAGCCACCGCTTTATCTGCATACCACCGAAGAAATGCTTCAGGAGTTTTCCTATCTGGGAAGTGAAAAAGCCGAAGAAGTTGTAATTACCAATCCGAATAAGATTGCAGATATGGTAGAAAAGATTTCTCCGATTCATAAAGGAAAATGTCCTCCGGTCATTGAAAATTCTGATGAAATGCTTCGAGAAATCTGCTATAACAAGGCGCATGAAATTTATGGCGATACACTTCCGGAAGTTGTAGAAGAACGTCTGGACAGGGAATTAAATTCCATTATTTCCAATGGATATGCGGTTATGTACATGATTGCACAGAAACTGGTATGGAAAAGTAACAGCGATGGTTATCTGGTTGGTTCAAGAGGGTCTGTTGGTTCTTCTTTTGCTGCGACAATGTCGGGTATCACAGAGGTAAATCCGCTAAGTCCACATTATTATTGTTCTTCCTGTCATTACAGCGATTTTGATTCGGAAGAAGTAAAGGCGTATTCGGGACGTGCCGGATGTGATATGCCGGATAAAATCTGTCCGGAGTGTGGAAAACCATTAATTAAAGAAGGATTTGATATTCCATTTGAGACCTTCCTTGGATTTAAAGGGGATAAAGAGCCGGATATCGACTTGAACTTCTCGGGAGATTATCAGGGAAAGGCGCACCGATACGTTGAGGTTATTTTTGGAGCAGGACAGACATTTAAAGCCGGAACGATTGGAACACTTGCAGAGAAAACGGCATTTGGTTATGTGAAAAATTATTTTGAAGAGCGTGGAGACCGCAAACGAAACTGCGAAATCACAAGAATTGTACAGGGATGTACCGGAGTCAGACGAACGACAGGTCAGCATCCAGGAGGAATCATAGTACTTCCGATTGGCTGGGATATCGAAGAATTTACACCGGTTCAGCATCCGGCAAATGATATGACAAGTGATATTATTACCACCCATTTTGACTATCACTCAATCGATTCAAACCTATTAAAACTTGATATTCTCGGACACGATGACCCGACAATGATTCGTATGCTTGAGGACTTGACCGGAATCAATGCAAGAGAGATTCCGCTCGACAGTAAAGAAGTCATGTCTTTATTTAAAGGTACGGATGCATTGGGAATTACACCAGACGATATTCGTGGCTGTCCGCTTGGCTGTCTTGGGATTCCGGAATTTGGAACAGAATTTGCCATGCAGATGTTAATTGATGCAAACCCGACTTCCTTTTCGGATTTAGTTCGTATCTCCGGACTGTCTCATGGTACAGACGTATGGCTTGGAAATGCGCAGGATTTGATTAAATCGGGGACTGCAACCATTACCACCTGTATCTGTACTCGAGATGATATCATGATTTATCTGATTAATAAAGGACTGGAACATGGTCAGGCATTTACAATTATGGAGAGTGTGCGAAAAGGAAAAGGCTTAAAACCAGACTGGATTGAGGCTATGAAATCTCATGGAGTGCCAGACTGGTATATTGAATCTTGTAAAAAAATCAAGTACATGTTCCCGAAAGCACATGCAGCTGCCTACGTTATGATGGGATGGCGAATTGCGTACTGTAAGATTTATTATCCGCTGGCATATTATGCGGCATATTTCAGTATCCGTGCGACGGCATTTTCTTATGAATTAATGTGTCAGGGAAAAGAAAAGCTGGAATATTTCATGGATGACTATGAAAAGCGAAAAGATACTTTAAGTAAAAAAGAGCAGGATACGCAGAAAGATATGAAGATTGTACAGGAAATGTATGCCAGAGGATTTGAGTTTGTGCCGATTGATTTATATAAGGCAAATGCGCATACATTTCAGATTGTAGATGGAAAACTGATGCCGGCGCTTGATACGATTGAAGGTCTGGGAGACCGTGCTGCCGATGCAGTGGTGCTTGCAGCGGAAGATGGAGAGTTTTTATCAAAAGATGATTTCAGAAATCGTACGAAAGTCAGCAAGACCGTTATCGAGCTGATGTCGGATTTGGGGCTGTTTGGAGATTTACCAGAATCCAATCAGATGTCATTATTTGATTTCCAGTAGAGACTGATTTGGTAGGTTAATTCAATAGACTAATTTAATAGATTAATTGGATAGATGAAAGATGAAATAGATTGACTCGATGAAATGGTTAATGGTTAGATAGAGCAAAGAAAAGAGGAAAACGAAGATTATGAACTATCAAGAAGCAAGAGCGTTTTTAGAGGAAGTTGGAAAAAGTGGAAGTGTGCTTGGACTTGAGGGAATGAGAGAATTATTAAAACGTCTGGATAATCCACAGGACAAACTGAAATTCATTCATATTTCAGGAACAAATGGGAAAGGCTCGGAACTTGCCTTTCTTTCTGAAATCCTGACGAAATCCGGATACCGCACCGGAAGATATATTTCTCCGACTCTGTATTCTTACCGTGAAAGAATCCAGGTGGATAAAGAAATGATTGACCGGGATTCCCTTGCCAGCCTTACCACAAAAGTAAAAACAGCAATTGACGGCATGCTTGCAGACGGACTTCAGAGTCCGACGGTATTTGAAGTAGAAACGGCGATTTCATTTTTATATTTTGTACAGAAACAATGTGATATCGTAGTGCTTGAAACCGGACTTGGCGGAACACTGGATGCGACAAATGTGGTAAAGACAACCGTACTTGAAGTGATTGCTTCGATTGGAATGGACCATATGATGTTCCTTGGAAATACTCTTGCAGAGATTGCAGGAAATAAAGCCGGTATTATCAAACCAAATACCCTTGTCGTGTCTGCAAAACAAGAGCTGGAAGCAGAAGCGGTTGTAAAAGAAGTCAGCAAAGCAAAAAATGCAGACCTTTCGATTGTAGACCCTGAAGAAATCAAAGATGTTCATTACGGATATGAGAAACAGAGCTTTTCTTATAAGAACTGGAAAAACATCGAAATCTCACTTGCGGGAACGTATCAGATAAAAAATGCGGCACTGGCACTTGAAGCGGTTGAGGTACTTCGCAGACTCGGTTTTAAATTAAGTGAAGAAAATGTACGAAAAGGAATGGCAGGGGCAGACTGGAGAGGTCGTTTTTCTGTGATTCACAAAGACCCGGTCGTTGTTATCGACGGAGCACATAATCCGGCAGCAGCGACGGTATTAAAAGAATCTTTAGAAACTTATTTTAAAGACAAAAATCTATATTATATTTTTGGTGTGTTTGCAGATAAAGATTATGAGAAAGTCATTGAACTGACTGCTCCGCTTGCAAAGCGGATTGTAACCGTACAGACACCGGACAATCCAAGAGCACTGCCGGCAGAAGAACTTAAAAAAGCAGTAGAAAAAGTGAACCCGAATGTAACATCAGCAGTAAGTGTGGCAAAAGCTGTAGAAGAAGTGAAAGCAATGACTACAAAGGATGATGTGGTGATTGTGTTTGGCTCACTTTCGTTTTTAAGTCTTGCAGATGAGGCATGGAATTGTTGAGAGAGGATACTTTGAAAAATTGCGCAAGTTTCATACAACTAACTCATTTAGAAGCCAAATCTTGTACAAATCGAATTATTTTATAGAAAATTTGAATAAAATTTCATAAAAATTGCTAATAAAACTAGATAAAAAAACCATTTTGTGGTACATTTAATAAGTAAGTATTTCGAGGCTTATTTACCTGATTCTTTTCGTTCCTTTTCGGATGCGGAGACAAAAGGAACGAATCGAATCAGATATCATAAGAGATTATTTATTTTTATTATCAAAAAATTATAAGGAAGGTGAGCAATTGGAAAACTATACTAAGTATAAGCTGAAAAGCAGTGATGAGCTTGCGTCAGTGCTTGAAGGCAAGGACAATCTGTTTGTGATTGCGTGTAACAAGTGTTTCAAAGAATTTGAAACATTTGATGAACCGGATTGCGACGAATTTTTAAAATTTGCGTCAGAGCAGGGAAAAAATATCACAGGCAGTGCAAAATTAGACTTCTTATGCAACAAGATGCATACAGAAAACAAATTACAGGATTTACTTCCGGAAGGAACAGAAAATGTAGTTGTTATTTCCTGTGGTCTTGGTATTCAGACCGTTGCAGATTTAGCAGGCAAACCGGTTATTGCTGCAAGTAATACCTTAAATTACAGAGGTCATCATGGTATGGCACTGACAAAGAAGAGCTGTGACGCATGTGCACAGTGTTATCTGAATGTGACCGGAGGTGTCTGTCCGATCGTTGATTGTTCCAAGAGTCTTGTTAATGGACAGTGCGGTGGAGCAAAAAATGGAAAATGTGAAGTAGACCCGAATAAAGATTGTGCATGGGAAAAAATCTACCAGAGACTGGCAAAACAGGGTCGTCTGGAAGAATTTTTAAATCAGCCGGTACAGGTTCGTGACTTCTCGAAAGTAAATTTCAAAGTCATTAATGATTATGTAAAATCAATCAGAGATGAAAGACTGAACGGATATTATGGTGGAGTTCATCCATCAGAACGTAAGGAATTCAGCGAGCATATCGCACTTAAGAAATTCCCAGACCCGAAAACTGTTGTAATCTCTATGTCCCAGCACCTTGGTGCTCCGGCAAATCCAATCGTTGAAGTGGGCGATACCGTAAAAGTCGGCCAGAAGATTGGAGAAGCAGCAGGATTTATCAGTGCTCCGGTACATTCCAGTGTAAGCGGAACGGTAGTTGCTGTTGAACCTCGTATGCATGGAACAAGAGGTAGTGAAGTGATGGCTGTTGTTATTGAATCGGATGGAAAAAATACTCTGCACGAATCCGTACAGCCACATGGAGACCTTGATAATCTTACTCCGGATGAAATCATTGATATCATTCGTGAAGCAGGTATTGTTGGTATGGGTGGTGCAGGTTTCCCGACTTGCGTCAAATTAAAACCAGCCAAACCAGTTGATACCATTCTTTTAAATGGATGCGAATGTGAACCGCTCTTAACAGCAGACCACAGAGTGCTCCTTGAATTTGCCGATGACATTATTTTTGGTTTAAAAGCAATCCTTAAGACAACAGGTGCCGAAAAAGGTATCATCGTTATCGAAGATAATAAACCGGATGCCATCGAATTAATGCAGGAAAAAGTTGCCAATGTCGGAAATATGGAAGTATTTGTTGCAAGAACCAAATACCCACAGGGCGCAGAGAAAACTCTGATTAAACGCGTTATGGGAAGAAAAGTTCCAAGCGGAGGTCTTCCGGCAGATGTTGGTGTTGTAGTAGATAATATCAGTACCGTAAAGGCAATTTCTGATGCAATTCAGAAAGGTATGCCTCTCGTTGAACGTGTTGCAACAGTAACAGGTGAGAAGATTAAAAATCCTGGCAACTTTATCATCAAGATTGGTACAAGTGTAAAAGAACTGATTGATTACTGTGGTGGATTTACAGATGATGATGTTCTGGTTAAGATGGGCGGACCAATGATGGGATTCCCTCTGAATACTCTGGAAGTACCGATGATGAAAGGTTCTAACGGTATTATTGCCATTGATACAGATGAGACAAAAGAACAGCCATGTATTAAATGTGGACGTTGTGTGGATGTCTGTCCGATGGAACTTTCTCCGTTGTATTTTGTTAAATATGCGAAAGAAGAGAACTGGCAGGGCATGAAGGACATGAGTATCATGGACTGTGTAGAATGTCGCTGCTGTCAGTATATCTGTTCTTCCAAGATTCCGATTATTAACAGTATTAAAGCCGGAAAAAATGCAGTAAGGGGGATGAAGTAATATGTTGATTACCCAGTTAAAAGCAAAAGAAACCATCACATCATTGACAGCCGGAAAAAAAGTTTTTATTATCAACTGTCATGGATGTAAAGAAGTTCGTTTTCCGGAAAAAGAAGCTGTTGAACTTCAGAAAGAACTTTCTGCCAATGGAAATGTAACAGGAATTATCACAACTGATTATATTTGTAATCCGGAAAATATGGAGTTACGTCTCAAAAAACATTTAAATAAAATTCAGGAAGCAGACTTAGTTCTGGTATTTTCCTGTGGTGTTGGTGTACAGACAGTTGCCGAATATCTTGAAGATAAAATGGTCTGTGCAGCTTGCGATACATATCCGGTACCTGGTTTCCAGGGCGTGACACCGTTAGAGTACAAATGTGACCAGTGCGGTGAATGTTACCTGAATCTGACCGGTGGAATCTGTCCAATCACAGCATGTTCTAAGAGCCTTGTAAATGGCCAGTGTGGCGGTTCCAAGAATGGAAAATGTGAAGTGGACAGTGAGATGGAATGTGGGTGGGAACGCATTTACAGACGTTTGAAAGAAATCGGACGCCTGGATGCATTAAAATGCCCGACACAGGTTCATAACTTCGCAACAGACGATGAAGTAAAATAGTGAAAAAAGAAGCTTAATTAAGCTATGATATTATAATGATTGGAGCAATGTACAATGAAAATGAAAGAATTATTCGACCGTGGTGAATTTGTAGTTTCTGCAGAAGTAGGACCGCCAAAAGGGATTCATGTAGATGAGCTGTTAGAAGAAGCAAAAACATACCTTCAGGGTGTTCATGCAGTAAACGTAACTGATAACCAGTCTTCTGTTATGCGTCTTGGTTCTCTTGCAATGTGTAAAGCATTAAAAGATGCAGGCATGAATCCGATTTTCCAGCTTGCATGCCGTGACAGAAACCGTATCGCACTGGAATCTGACCTTCTCAGTGCTGCAATGTTTGGAATCGAAAATATCCTCTGCCTGACAGGTGACCATACAAAAATGGGTGACCATCCGCAGGCAAAACCGGTATTCGACTTAGATTCTGTATCCCTGCTTCACACAGTAAAACTGTTAGAATCAGGTGTAGACCTTGGCGGAAATGAACTGGTTGGCGAACCTCCGAAATTCTCCAAAGGTGCAGTTGTATCTCCATGTAGTGATTCTGTGGATGCACAGCTTGCAAAAATGGAAAGAAAAGTAGCTGCAGGTGCAGAATACTTCCAGACACAGGCTATCTTTGAGCCGGAAAAATTCATCAAATTTATGGAAAAAGCAAAACAGTTCGGAAAACCGGTACAGGTTGGTATCATCATTCCGAAATCCGCCGGAATGGCAAAATTCATGAACAATAATGTTGCCGGTATCCATGTTCCAGATGAAATGATTGAAGAACTCAAAGCAGATAAAGAAAAGACAAAAGCTGGTATCACAGGCGTTGAAATCGCTGCACGTATCATCAAAGAATGTAAACCATACTGTCAGGGTGTACATATTATGGCACTTGGCTGGGAATCTAAAGTTCCGGAACTGCTGAAACAGGCTGAAATCTAAAAATAATAAATTTAAGAAAAATAATAAATAATAGAGGGAGCAGCGCACAAGTTAGTGCGTAGCTCCCTCTTAGTTTAAGCAAGCAATTCTTTCATCGCTTCTAATAATTCGGTATTTTTTTGTGGACTCATCAGACAGAACCGAATATAACTGTTATCTAAAAATGGAAAGGTGGAACAGTCACGAATCATCAATCCTTTTTTGATACAGTGGTCAAACATCATTTCTGAAGTGACTTCTTCTTTTAAGATTTTCACGAGAATAAAGTTTGTACAGGACGGATAAACTTTGACAGTATCCAGTTTGGAAAGTTCTTTTGTCATACGTTCCCGCTCGGTTGTGATTAAGTTCTTCGTCTTTTCAATGTATTCTTTATCAGAGAACATGATACAGCCGGCGATTTCAGCCAGACTGTTGATGGTCCATGGGTTCTTTTTGGTGTTAATGTGTTTTAATAAATCTGGATTTCCGGTTACGGCATAGCCAAGACGCAGTCCTGGAGCTGCAAAAAATTTGGAAATTCCACGAAGCACAATCAAATTGGTATAATTGTTGGTCAGTGGAATCGAGGACATGTTCACAGCGTCCGGAGCAAATTCTTCATAAGTTTCATCGACCATAACAAACATTCCGTACTGGAGTGCAGTATCCAGAATTTTTCGCATTTCTTTTTTGGTAATTGCGGAAGCAGTCGGATTGTTCGGATTGCACAGCACAAGTAAATCAATGGAATCATTCAACTGATGACAGAAATCATCGACATCCATCTGGAAATTATTTTCTTCTTTTAATGGGTAATATAAGGTATGTCCGCCCTCTAAAGTGATTTCACGCTCATATTCTGAATAAGTCGGTCCCAAAATCAGAGCTTTTTTTGGATGGGTAGACTGAATAAATAAAGAAATCAGTTCAGTCGAGCCATTTCCAACGATAATATTTTCAAACTGTGCACCGGTGTAGTCACAGATACTTTTTCTCAGTTTCGTATAGTCGCGGTCAGGATAAGAAGTGATAGCGTCTACATGCCTGGAAAGAGTATCCCTTAAAAGAGGAGAAATCCCAAGTGGATTTACATTGGCAGAAAAACTGGTGATATCTTCCTTTTTGATTCCATAAATTTCTTCTATTTTTTCTAAATCACTGCCGTGAAAATGGTCTTTATGTTTCAGCATATCGTAGATGCTCCTTTCCTTTTTTACCTGTCTTACAACTTGTCTGATGCAGTCTTTCGAGAGGTTGCGTCTGTTGCATTTGTAGTGTATAATTCACATTATAGCCAGAAAACAGAAATTGTTCAATATAAAATGATGTAAGTGTCAAAAGTATCATTGTGCTTGTGCCTGTATAAAAAGCAAGCCGATTACATCATAAAATAAGCAACGGGAAAAAAGAGAAATAACGGGGTAAACACATTGAAGAGAAGAATGGAACAGTTAATAAACGGAAGATTTGAATATGAAGTGCCAAAGCTCCTGTTTTCACAAAACAGCATTACAGTAAGTACAAAGCCGGAAGAAAATGTAAGAGGAGAGCTGGTTATTCGGGCAGAAGATAAGAGCCGTATCAAAGGACTTGTATACTCTTCTCACCGCAGATTTCTTCTTGGAAAAGAGCGTTTTTTAGGACAGAATGTGACGATTCCTTATGGCGCAGATGTAAAAGGATTAAAGTCAGGAGATTCCTTTGAGGGAGAGGTGGTACTGACTACAAATGTGGGAGAGTATCGTCTGCCATTTCAGATTTCAATCGAAAAAGAAGAAGTAAAGACCGCAATGGGCGCAATTGATAATCTGGATGCATTTACACAGCTTGCAAAAGGAGATTTCAGAGAAGCGTATCATTTATTTGTAGAGCCGTCTTTTCGGACTCTTTTAAAGGATTGTCAGGAATTACTTCCCTATTATTTTGCAATGACGACAAAACCAGTTACACTGCAGAATCTGGAAGAATTTTTAATCGGAATCGGAAAAAAAGAGCGGGTTGCCTTGAAAATTGAATCGGAAAATCTGGAAGTCTATGAAGTAAGGGCTTCTTTAAAAGATACCCTTCGGATTCATAGAAATACCTGGGGACACTTAAAAGCGGAAGTCTCTGTAGAGGGAGATTTTCTGGAAGTAGAGAAGAAAAAAATCAGTGATGATGATTTCATCGGAAGTGTCTATGAGATGGAATACGTTATCCGCAGGGAAAATCTTGGAAAAGGGAAAAATTTCGGACGGATTCGTATCAAGACGGTGTATGAAGAACTCGTTTATACCGTGATGGCGTCAAAATCAGGAGAAAGACAATTAGACCTTGAGACTTATGCAAAGCATAAAAAAGTAGAATTGCTTCGGAATTTTCTGGATTTTTTACTTGGAAAAACGGAATTACAAGTGTGGAAAGAACAGACAGAGGCGGCGGTTTTGGAAGCACAGGAAAATGGATTTTTTACAACGGAATATAAACTGGTGCAGATTTATCTGTTACACTGCTTAAATGAAAAAGAACAGGCAGGAAAACTGCTTGGTCAGTTAAAATCCGAAAAAGAAGTAAAACAAACGAAACGCCTGACCGGAATCTGTGAATATCTGGAGTATGTGCTGGATGAAAATAAAGAAGCATTTGAAACTTCAGCGCAAGAAATGAAGTTTTTGGAAAAACAGTATAACGAAGGCAGCAGGAGTCCGTTTTTGTATCTTCAGGCGTGCCGTCTTGCCCAAAAAGATGGGGCACTGCTTCGCAGATTTGGTGGATTTACAAGACAGGTCATGTTGTTTGCAAAACGCTATGGAATCCTTTCAGAAGAGATGGCATTTCGGGCAACAGATTTATCGGAAAATCTTCGAGAGTATTCGGAATCCGTCTATCAACTGTTGGAATACATTTATCAGAGATATCCGTCTACTCAGGTTGTGCATGCCATCTGCCTTTTGATTATGAAAGGAAAAGCAGGAGAAGAACGATATTTCAAATGGTATGAGCTTGCAGTAGAAAAAGATTTGAAGATCACAAGACTCTATGAATCTTATATTGAGACGATGAGCCGGAATTATCGTGGAATACTGCCGAGAATGATTCGGATGTATTTTGGATACAACAACACCTTAAGTGATACCAAAAAAGCCTTTGTATACAGCAATGTTATCCGCAATAAAAAGATTGATAAGGTAACTTATCAAAGCTATCAGGCAGTGATGGAACAGTTTGCGAAGGATAAATTAAAAGAGGGACGCATTAATGAGGATTTTGCAGTGCTCTATCGTGAGTTTTGTCTGAACAGTAAGGACGAAGTAATCAAACGGGCACTTGGAAAAGTCTTATTTGTGCATCGTTTGTACTGTGATGACCCGAAGATTCGCAAAGTCATTGTGAAACATTCTGCATTTGACAAAGAACAGGTGTATACGTTTACCAATCATGCCGCATATCTTTCTATTTACACACCGGATGCAAGAATTGTATTTGAGGACGACTGTCAGAGAAGATATCTTCAGACTGTAGACTATAATCTTCAGCCATTATTTGAACGGGAAGAGCTGGCAAGAGAACTTGCAAAAGAAGAACATCAGAGTGCCGGACTGCTTTTGTATATTTGTGGAGAACTTGCGCATGAAAATCAGATTACGCTTACCAATCTTCATAGTTTTGAGCTTGCAACGGAAGAAGAAAGTTTTTCCAAAGAATACAGACAGCAAATCCGCAAACGACTGCTTCTGTTTTATCAGGAATACATGGGAGAGGAAAGCTTAAAAGAGTCTTTGGAGAAAATTGATTTCCAGAGCTTTGCAAAAATCAATAAGAGTCTCTTGATTACAATTCTGATTAAACAGAAAATGTATGTGGGTGCTTATGATTTAATCTGCGAATATGGATATGAAGAAATCAGTTTTGTGGATTTACTGCATTTATGTACCTGCATGATTCAGAATCTGGATTTTGAATATGAGGAAGAGCTATTGCTTCTGGCGCATGATATTTTTGAACAGGGTATCTATGATGAAGTTATCTTGAAATATTTGGTGAAGTATTTTAAAGGTCCGGTTGATAAAATGATAGAAATCTGGCAGAGAGCGATGGGATTTTCGTTAGATGCTTACGAACTGGAAGAAGATATTTTAATTTTCAGTATGTTTGGACGAATCTGGACGCCGGAAGGTTCTGCTGTATTAAAAGATTATGTCAGACAGAATGGAAGAGAAGTGGTGATTCTTGCTTATGTTACGTTTGAAGCATTTGAATTTTTCCTTGCCGGAAAAGAGTCAGACCGTTTTATTTTCCGCTCGATTGAACAAATCCGTAAACGTGGATGGGAACATGATTCGATTTGTGATGTAGCACTTTTAAAAGCTTATGAACTGGAACATGACTGGGATGAAACCCGCATGGCAAATGCAGAAAAGATTTTGGAAGAATGTGAAAAGAAGGGATTAAAATTTGGCTTCTATCAAAATCTTCCAAGAACGCTTTTACAGAAGAGCCAGGAAGAAGATAAAGTATTTGTAGAATGTTTTGCCGGAAATGATGCAAAAGTCACATTGCATTATCGGATTCGCGAGGCTGGTCAGGATGAAATTCCATATAAAGAAGAAATGCTGGCAAATCGTTATCACGGAATCTTTAACAAAGAATTTCTTTTATTCTATCAGGAAACCTTAGAGTATTATTTTGTGATTGAGAAGAAGAAAAAAGAATATACAACGGAAATAGAGACATTAACCATATCTGCTGAAAAGAAAAAAGAAACAACGAAGTATCAGATGATTAATCAGATGCTGTCAGCAAAACAGCAGGGAAAAGAGAAAGAATTAAAAGATGCACTTGAAACATACAGACAGAGAGAAGCGTGGATTGCATCACTTTTCCGATTAATGGAATAGCAGAGGGAGACGAGGAATGAACGAGACAAGAAACATCATTGCAAGTCTGGAATTTGGAGAGAAAGAATCTCAGATTTGTTATTATGACAGAAAAGAAAAGAATCCGGTTTCTCTTGCAGTAAAGACCGGAACAACGGAATATACGTTTCCTACCAGACTGTCCAAACGCCCGAAAACAAATATCTGGCATTTTGGGACGGAATCCGAATATTTTTCCAAATACGAGGGCGAGACACTGGTAGAGGATTTGTTAAATCTCTGCATGAAGGGAGAGCCGGTTGAGATTGATGGAGAATACTATCGTGTGGAAGAACTGCTTGAAGTATTCTTAAAAGGCTGTCTTTCCATGCTTGGAGTAGGAGAACCGCAAAGGCAGATTAAAATTTTAATGATTACAACTCCGAATCTGAATCGGGTTTTGATTCGGAAACTGCAGAAAGTATGCAGACATCTGAATTTTGCAAATGGTCAGGTATTGATACAGGATTATAATGAGAGTTTTTATTATTATGCAATGCGTACCCGCCATGATAATGCAAACCGCAGTACCGGCTTATTCTGCTTTGATAAAAACAGAGTGCACTTTCGGAAACTTTGGATTGATACGACAACAAAGCCGATGATAGCAAGAGTTGAAGTAGGAAAATCAGAATTACTTTCAGAAAATCCCAAAAAACGAGATAAAAGATTCTCTGAAATGATTAAAAACTGTTGTGGAGAGGAAAGTTATTCCAATCTTTATCTGGTAGGCGAAGGATTTGATAAGGAATGGGCAGTAAATTCTCTTACCGCCCTTTGCAAAAACCAGAGAAGAGTTTATTACGGAAATAATCTGTATGTACGAGGCGCATGCTTTGCCGCACTGGAAAAAAGTGAAGATAAGACTCTTGGAAATTATCTCTATGTGGGAGATGCTCTGGTTAAAAATCATATTACCATGAATATGAATATTCAGGGAAAAGACCAGGTTTACACGGTTACGGAAGGTGGAAAAAACTGGTATGAGACGGAGCATACCTTTGAACTGATTCTGGATGAAAAAGAAGATTTGGAATTTACTTTACAGCCGATGGATGGAGGAAAGTCTACCGTTCATACAATGCAGTTAAAAGGACTTCCAAAACGTCCAAAGAAAGCAACCAGACTCCGTGTGCAGGTGATTTATGAATCCGCAGACTGCTGTATTGTGTTTGTGCAGGATTTGGGATTTGGAGAGCTGTTCCCATCAAGTGGACTGATGTGGACCGAAAAAATAAGATGGCAGGAGGCAGAAAATGAGTGATTATATTTTATGTCAGGTAAAAAGGGCTTCACTGCCGTTTTATGTGGAAAATATCAGTAAAAATATTTATAGCATAGAAGAACTCTGCTATTATCTTTATAAAAATATTTATCTGATTGATGAAAGTATTATCA
This sequence comes from Bacillota bacterium, assembly GCA_022717655.1. GTDB lineage: Bacteria > Bacillota > Clostridia > Lachnospirales > Lachnospiraceae > Blautia. The sequence goes on from JAIIAN010000022.1 coordinate 20,820, forward strand.
ATGAACGGCTTTGTAACTGGCTGAAAGATGAGCTGGGACTGCCAAGACTGTACGAAAAACTGTATCGGATTTTAGAAAAAGAAGAAGGAACGAGTGCATTTATTCTGGCAATTTTCCGTGAGATTCACTATCTTTCTCATGAGGAATTTAAGAAATTAAATGAAACACTTGAGATTTTAGAAAAACAGCTTCCAGCAGTCCGTATCAAGAAAAAAGGCGACTATCTTATCAGCAACCGGATGTATGTCAATGCAATCCGAATGTATGAAGATGCACTGGTATCTGCAAAAAGGGAAGAAAATCTTGGACTTCAGTTTGAAGGAGAGATTTATAATAATATGGCTTATGCTTATCTGGAACTGTTCCAGATGGAAGAATCTGCAAAGTATTTTAAGAAAGCATACAAAAAACTGCCGACTCAGCAGATTCGCAGACAGTATTTCTATACCTGCCGTATGTTTATGGATGAGGGAAAATGGAGAGAAGAATGTGAAAGCATGGGGGCAGATGAGAAAGAGCGAAAAGAAATTGTTCAGGAAATGAATCAGATAAAACCAGAGCAGATGGCATGGAATACAGAAGAAATCGATGAGATGCTTTCTGATTTTAAGAAAGAATATCATAGAAGTACAGGGTTTTAGCTTGTTTTTTCTTGCTACGTGAGCTATAATCCAAAAAGTAACAATACTTGTAAAAACGAAAAAAGGAGATTACAAAATGAGTACAGACAGATATCAGAGTCCATTATCTGAACGTTATGCAAGCAAGGAGATGCAGTATATTTTCTCACCGGATATGAAATTCCGTACCTGGAGAAAATTATGGATTGCACTTGCTGAGACTGAAAAAGAACTGGGATTAAATATCACACAGGAACAGATTGATGAGCTGAAAGCACATGCTGATGACATTAATTACGATGTTGCAAAGGCGCGTGAAAAAGAAGTGCGTCATGACGTTATGTCTCATGTGTATGCGTATGGTGTACAGTGTCCAAAAGCAAAAGGAATCATTCATCTGGGTGCAACTTCCTGTTATGTAGGAGATAACACAGATATTATTGTAATGACAGAAGCGCTCAAACTGGTGAAAAAGAAACTGGTGAACGTAATTGCAGAACTTGCAAAATTTGCAGATGCAAATAAAGCACTGCCGACTCTGGCATTTACTCATTTTCAGCCGGCACAGCCAACAACTGTTGGTAAGAGAGCAACTTTATGGATGCAGGAATTTTTAATGGATTTAGAAGATTTAGATTATGTTCTTAGCACCATGAAACTCCTTGGTTCAAAAGGTACAACCGGTACACAGGCAAGTTTCCTTGAACTGTTTGACGGAGACCAGGAAACCATCGATAAGATTGACCCGATGATTGCAAAGAAAATGGGATTTGAAAAATGTTATCCGGTATCCGGACAGACTTATTCCAGAAAAGTAGATACAAGAGTCTTAAATATCTTAGCAGGAATCGCAGCAAGTGCACATAAATTCTCAAATGATATCCGTCTGCTTCAGCACTTAAAAGAAGTAGAAGAACCATTTGAAAAGAGCCAGATTGGTTCTTCAGCAATGGCGTATAAGAGAAATCCGATGAGAAGTGAGAGAATTGCTTCTTTATCCCGCTTCGTTATGGTCGATGCGATGAATCCGGCAATTACATCCGCTACACAGTGGTTTGAGAGAACCTTAGATGACTCTGCAAACAAACGTCTTTCTGTTCCGGAAGGTTTCCTTGCAATCGATGGAATCCTTGATTTATGCTTAAACGTAGTAGACGGACTGGTTGTATATCCAAAAGTAATTGAAAAACGTTTAAGAAGCGAGCTTCCGTTTATGGCAACAGAAAATATCATGATGGATGCGGTAAAAGCAGGCGGAGACCGTCAGGAATTACATGAAAGAATCCGTGAACTTTCCATGGAAGCAGGAAAGAATGTTAAAGTAGAAGGAAAAGAAAATAATCTGCTTGAACTGATTGCTGCTGACCCGGCATTTAACATGACATTAGAAGATTTACAGAAAACAATGGAGCCATCCAAATATACAGGAAGAGCCGAAGTACAGGTTAATGCGTTTTTGAAAAATGTAGTACAGCCGGTTCTTGATGACAATAAAGAAATTCTTGGTATGACAGCAGAAATTAATGTTTAAATTTATGCTTAGATAAGAAAGCTAAGGGGGGTCTTATAGGTAACTTTTACTT
>JAIIAN010000023.1 GCA_022717655.1 Bacillota bacterium
TTTTCGGTGTTCGGCGTGTCAATTAAGTATAAATTGCTTTTTGTGCAAGCACAATCGCAATTTATACTTTTGACACTTACATCAAAAAATTTTTACTCATTTAGTTCCTGTCATCATTCGACATGCTCTAAGTGCCATTATTATACCTATGTATACTTAATTTATCAAGTATTTTAAAAGAAATGCTTGCAAATTCCCTATTTTACTGTAAAATAGGAAGAGATTATGCACACACAGTTTGTATATAGAAATAAGTGAGGTAAAAACATGATTGCAGCAAATAATGTTACTTTGAGAATTGGAAAAAAAGCACTGTTTGAAGATGTTAATATTAAATTTACCGAGGGAAACTGCTACGGTCTGATTGGTGCCAACGGAGCAGGAAAATCTACATTCCTGAAAATCCTCTCCGGTCAGCTCGAAACTACAAGTGGTGATATCACAATCACTCCTGGTCAGCGTCTCTCTTTCCTTCAGCAGGACCACTTTAAATACGACGCTTATCCGGTACTGGATACTGTAATTATGGGTAACAAGCGTCTTTATGAAATTATGAAAGAAAAAGAAGCCATCTACGCAAAAGAAGATTTTTCTGATGAAGACGGTATCCGTGCCAGCGAACTTGAAGGTGAGTTTGCAGAAATGAACGGATGGGAAGCAGAATCCGATGCTGCCCAGTTATTAAATGGACTTGGAATCGAGACTGAAATTCATTACGCTATTATGGGAGATTTAACAGGAAGCCAGAAAGTCAAAGTTCTGCTTGCACAGGCATTGTTCGGAAATCCAGACATTCTGCTTCTCGACGAGCCGACCAACCACTTAGACTTAAACGCAATCGAATGGCTCGAAGAATTCTTAATCAACTTTGAAAATACAGTTATTGTTGTATCCCATGACCGTTACTTTTTAAATAAAGTATGTACTCATACCGCTGATATTGATTACGGAAAAATCCAGTTATACGCAGGTAACTATGATTTCTGGTATGAATCCAGCCAGCTCTTAATTAAACAGATGAAAGAAGCAAACCGTAAGAAAGAAGAAAAGATTAAAGAACTTCAGGAATTTATTTCCCGTTTCTCTGCAAATGCGTCAAAATCCAAACAGGCGACTTCCAGAAAACGTGCGCTCGAAAAAATTCAGCTTGACGAAATGCGTCCATCCAGCCGTAAATATCCTTACATCGATTTCCGCCCAAACCGTGAAATCGGAAATGAAGTATTAATGGTAGAAGGTCTTTCCAAGACAGTTGATGGAGTAAAAGTTCTCGATAATCTGACTTTTACCCTCGGACGCGAAGACAAAGTTGCTTTTGTCGGTGGAAACGAACAGGCAAAAACGGTTCTCTTTAAAATCCTGATGGGAGAAATGGAACCGGATGAAGGTACTTATAAATGGGGTGTTACTACTTCTCAGTCTTACTTCCCGAAAGACAACACACTTGAGTTTGACAATGACTTAACCATCGCAGACTGGCTGACCCAGTATTCTGAGATCAAAGACGCAACTTATGTTCGTGGTTTCCTTGGACGTATGCTCTTCCCTGGTGAAGATGGAGTGAAAAAAGTACGCATTCTTTCCGGTGGTGAAAAAGTAAGATGTCTCTTATCTAAAATGATGATTTCCGGTGCAAACGTACTGCTCTTTGATGAGCCGACCAACCATCTGGACATGGAATCCATTACTGCCTTAAATAATGGTATGATTAAATTTCCTGGTGTTATCTTATTTGCATCTCATGACCACCAGATCGTACAGACAACTGCAAACCGTATCATGGAGATTATGCCAAACGGAATTCTTATCGACAAGATTACAACTTATGATGAATATCTTGAAAGTGATGAAATGGCAAAGAAACGTCAATCTGTCTATACAATGACTGAAGAAGACAACTAAATAAAAATGCTCAGAGTCATAACGGCTCTGAGCATTTTTATTTTTACTTTTATTTTTTTATTCCGCTTTTTCTTCTTTCTTTTCAAATGGGTCTGTTCCTACCGGAATTAAAATATTTAATACGATTGCAACAACCGCTGCCGGAACAATACCGGAACCGCCAAATACATAGCTGACCCAGGATGGAAGCTGATTTAATACATCTGCTGTTGAACCAAGTCCATAGCCAAATCCAAGTGCAACTGACATAATAGTTACTGCACGAGAATCAACTCCATCTTTTGTAAGCAGTTTAATACCACTTACTACAATAGAGGAAAACATCATAACTGCTGCTCCACCAAGTACAGACTGTGGCATAATTTCCACTAAAGCTGCAACCTTTGGCACAAGACCGCAGATAATCAAAAAGATGGCTCCCATTGAGATTGCAAACAGATTGACAATCTTTGTCATACCTACAAGACCAACATTCTGGCTGAATGAAGTATTTGGAAGTACACCGAATAAAGAACCAAAAGCAGAACCAAAACCGTCACATACAACACCACCTGATAATTCTTTATCGGTTGCCTCACGGTCTAATCCGCCTTCTGCGACACCTGAAATATCTCCGATTGTTTCAACTGCAGTTACAATAAACATGATTAAATACGGAATAATCGCTTTTAAATCAAACGTCATTTTAACCGGCATAAATTTCGGAATTTCAAACCAGGATGCATCTGCCACTTTAGACCAGTCAATCACCCAAGAACAGGTCCGCACAACACCCTCTGCATCGGTATATGTAGTCGGAAGCACCAATGCCATAATCACACAGGCAATATAACCTACGATAATTCCCATTAGAATAGATGCAGAACTTGTCATTCCTTTTGTAAAGTGTTTGAATAAAATAACAGAAACCAAAACCAAAGTACCAACAAATAAATTCGGAATAGAGCCAAAGTCTCCATTTGAATTTCCTCCACCAAAGGAATTAATTCCAACACTGATAAGAGAAAGACCAATCGCTGTTACAACTGTACCGGTTACCAATGCCGGAAAGAATTTTCTTAATGGTTTTAAGAAAAATCCTAACACGCCTTCCATCAGACCGCCAATCAGACAGGCTCCCATAATTGCTCCATAAGCTAAAACACCTCCGCCACATGAAGCAACAATTCCTTTTGACACACCGATAAAGCCTGAACTCGTTCCCATAACAATCGGCAGTCTTGCACCGACCGGACCAACTGTCCAGAGCTGAATCAATGTCACAATACCAGCAATTAACATTGCATTTTGCAGAACAGGACGCATCAGTCCCGCATCTGCCAGTCCACACATTCCTCCGATAATCAGAATCGGAGTCAGGTTTCCGACAAACATCGCAAGCACATGCTGCATACCAAGCAGTATGGCTCTCCCCATCGGAATTCGTCCTTCCAGTTCATACTCACTCGTGTACTCTACTTGTTTTTTTTCTTTTCCCAAACCTTTTTTCTCCTTTCGCAATTTCGACCCATAATTTTTACAGGCTTACGCTTTTGTTTGGCAACGCTGTACAACTAAATTCCGATGTTTATTATAGACAATGTTATTTCTGACGTCAATCATCAATCTAAAAATCTTTTTCTGCTCAAAAATTTTTTCTAATATCTACCCTGCTTTTTGAAACTTTTCTACTATTTTCCGATAATTTCAGCCGTATTAATAAAGGAATATGGGGTTGTCTGATATACATAATAATTCAGCCAGTTTGTATACAGATTGTTTGCATGAGAACGCCATAAAAGCAGTGGTTTCTTTTCCGGGTCATCATCCGGATAATAATTTTTCGGAATTTCGATATCCAGTCCCTTGCTTTTATCTCTCTTATATTCTCCATCTAAGGTAACACGGTCATATTCCGGATGTCCCATCACAAAAATCTGACGTCCATCTTCTGCCATGCATAAAAAGACTCCTGCTTCGTCTGATTCGGCCAGCACGGTCAAGGCTTCACAGGCATGAATATCCGCAGATGGAACTTCGGTATGACGGGAATGTGGTGCCCAGAACTCATCATCAAATCCTCTGACTAACGGAATTTTACGATTTTCTACGCGGTGTTTAAATAAACCAAACACTTTTTTATCCATCAGTCTCTTCTTTAATCCATAATGGTAATACAAACCTGCCTGTGCGCCCCAGCACAGATAAATGGTAGAAGTGACATTTGTTTTGGTCCAGTCCATAATTTGAGTTAACTCTTCCCAGTAATCCACTTCTTCAAATTCCATCTGTTCCACCGGTGCACCAGTGATAATCATTCCATCAAATTTTCTCTGTTTTACTTCGTCAAAGGTTTCATAAAATTTATTCAAATGGCTGGTTGCTGTATTCTTTGCTTCATGAGTTGCCACCATCATAAAGGAAACATCCACCTGAAGCGGTGTGTTTGATAATGAACGAAGCAGTTGAAGCTCTGTATCTTCTTTTAACGGCATCAGATTCAGAATTAAAATCTGAATCGGACGGATATCCTGATGTGCGGCACGATTTTCGTCCATCACGAAAATATTTTCTTTCTCTAAAATTTCTTTTACCGGTAAATCACTTTGTATTTTAATTGGCATTGTTTTTTATCCTTTCTGTTTTTTATCGTTTTTCTAATTTTTATTTACATAAGAGGCGCAATCAAGCGAAGCACTCGTCCCTCCAGTCTTGTTGTAAGTTTTAGTCTCTTATAGTCTGCTAATGATACAGGGATGCATTTTTCCAGTGTTTCTTTAAAATCTTCTTCGATTTTTTGAATTTCAGAATTTTCATAGAAAAAGACCCCACATTCAAAATGATGATAAAAGCTTCGATAATCCAAATTTACAGTTCCGACAACTGCTTTCTTATCATCTGAAACAAATATTTTTGCATGTACAAAGCCTGGCTCATATTCCGAAATCTTAACGCCGGCTTCCAATAATTCATTATAATACGTTTTTGCAAGTGCAAACGCATATTTTTTATCCGGAATGTGCGGCATAATAATCGAAACTTCTACTCCACGCTTTGCAGCATAAGTCAGCGCACTAATCATCTCGTAATCTAAAATCAGATACGGTGTCATAATATGTACATACTGGCAGGCAGTATTTAAAATGTCCAGATAAATCTGTTTTCCAACACGTTCCGTTCCATAAGGCATGACATCATAAGGAATCACATAACCGTCATTTTTCTTTAACCTCGATTTTGGTGTTAGATAAGACTCATAATCCGGTTCTTGTTTTTCCGTTGTATGCCACATTTCTAAAAACATGCAGGTAAATTTCTGCACCGCATCTCCGGTTATCATCACTGCGGTATCCTTCCAGTGTCCAAATCGTTCTTTTTTATTAATGTATTCATCTGCGAGATTCGTTCCTCCCGTAAATGCAACTTTTCCATCCACCACAACAATCTTTCTGTGGTCACGATTATTATAATGACTCGAAAAGACTGGACGAATTGGTGCAAACATTTTACACTGAATTCCATATTTTTTCAGTAATTTCGGATAGAAATTCGGGAGCAGAGTCAGTTCACACATTCCATCGTACATGACACGCACTTCCACTCCGTCTTTCACTTTTGCTTTTAAAATATCAAGCACGGATTCCCACATATATCCTTCTTCCAAAATAAAATACTCCAGAAAAATAAATTTTTCTGCCTTCTTAAGCTGTTTTAACAATTCTGGAAACTGGTCATCTCCAAGTGGAAAATATTGAATCGACGTATTTTGATAAACCGGACAATTTCCATGTTCCAACAGATAATCTGCCATCCGGCCCATCTGCGGATTTTCTTCTTTTAACGTTTCAAACGTTTTTTCTTCCTGTTTTAAATAGTTTTTTGATTTTTCACCCAGCCCGCAAAGCCTTTGATAAATCATTTTTGTTCCAGGCTGTATCATAATGTAGGTATAAAACAGTGCTCCAAAAACTGGAAAGATTAAAAGCGGAAGCATCCACACCAGTTTAAAATCCGGATTGCCCCGACTGTTAAAAATATGGAGCAGGGCAATTAATCCTAAAATGCTGAATCCCGCATATACAATTCCACTATACTCTTTCGCCCAGAAAAAAGTGACACCAAGAAGCAAAAACTGAATAATAAATGCAACAGTTACAATCAGGGTACGACCAAAAATAATCGTTTTAATCCCTTTAATTCCTTTTATCTGCCATTCTTTTTTCATAAATCAAGTCTGCCTTCTTTCTCTACTGTGCTGATTCTGCAAGTTTTAAAAAATCCTCTTCGGAAAGAATTGGGATTCCCAGTTCTTTTGCTTTCTTATTTTTGGAGGAAGAAGATTCTGTGTCATTGTTAATCAGATAATCGGTTTTCTTACTGACACTTCCCGTTACCTTTCCGCCTCTTTGTTCAATAAATTCTTTCATTGCGCTTCGGTTTTCAAACTGATTGACACTTCCGGTTATGACAAACTGTTTTCCGGACAGCGGATTTCCTGTTTCTACTTTTATTTCTTCAAAAGTCAGATGCGCAAGCAGATGTTTTAATATCTGCTGATTCTCTTCCTTCTTAAAATAATCGGTTACACTTTTTGCAATAACCGGACCAATCCCTTCTATCTGACTGATAGTTTCCTCATCTGCCTGCATGATTTTTTCCAAATCATAATTGAATTCTTTACAAATCATCTTTGCATTTGCAACTCCGATATTTGCAATTCCCAGTGCATAAATGAGTCTTGGAAGGGTTGTATGAGAGGATTTCTTAATGTTCTCAATCAGATTTTCATAAGATTTTTCACCAAATCCGTCCATCTCCATCATCGCAGATTTATGACGTTTTAATTCATAAATATCACCAAAATCTTTGATAAATCCATTTAAAATAAATTTTTCAAGTGTTGCCTCTGATAAGCCGTCAATATTCATTGCATCCCGACTCACAAACAGCGTAAAGGATTTGATTTTTTTTGCCTGACACTCTGGATTTGTACAGATTAGTACCTCCACGTCATTACTTTTTTGTATCTTTGTCGGCTCTTTGCAGACCGGACAGGAGTCAGGAATGGTTAATTTTCTGCTTCTTGTCAGATTCTCTGCAATCTGTGGAATAATCATATTTGCCTTATAGACCTCAATGCGGTCTCCGATTCCAAGTTCTAATTCTTTTAAAATGCTGATATTATGCACACTTGCACGGCTTACCGTTGTTCCCTCAAGTTCAACCGGTTCAAAAATGGCTACCGGATTAATCAGTCCGGTTCTTGATGGGCTCCACTCGATTTCTTTTAACGTTGTCTCACGGATTTCATCTTTCCATTTAAAGGCAAACGCATTTCTTGGAAATTTTGCGGTACTTCCAAGCGAATCTCCATAAGCAATATCATCGTATAAGGCAACCAGTCCGTCAGATGGAAAATCATTTGTAGAAATCTTATCCGAAAAATACTGTATTGTTTCTTCCAGATTTTCGCTGTTCACCATGCGGTATTCCACTACATCAAATCCCTGTGTTTTGAGCCATTCAAACTGACACGCTCTTGAATTATTAAAGTCCACGCCATCTACCCTTACCAGTGAAAACGCATAAAAATATACGTTTCGTTTTGCCGTAATCTCATTATTTAACTGGCGCACTGAACCACTGCACAGATTTCTTGGATTTTTATACTTTGCATCCACATCTTCAATTTGTTCATTGATTTTTTCAAAGTCAGAATAAGAGATAATTGCCTCTCCCCTTAATATCAGTTCTCCTTGATAGGCAATCTGAAGTGGTACATTTTTAAACACTTTTGCATTGTTGGTAATGACCTCTCCCACCACGCCATTTCCACGAGTAACCGCTTTTTTTAACTTTCCGTCCTGATACGTCAGTACAATCGTCAGACCATCCATCTTCCAGGAAAGCACCGTTTTTTGATTTCCCACAAAATTTTTCAGCACTTCTATCTCTTTTGTCTTATCAAGTGAAAGCATTGGCGTCTCGTGTGTTTCTTTTGGAAGTGCGTTCACGGCTTCATAGCCAACCGAAACTGTCGGGCTTCCCGCAAGCGTAATTCCGGTTTCTTTTTCAAGGGCTTCTAACTCATCATAAAGCTTATCATACTCATAGTTGCTCATAATCTCTCTATCCTCTTGATAATAAGCTTTTCCTGCCTTATTTAACAGTTCGACAAGTTCTTTCATTCTTTCTGCCTGATTCATGTTTCTTCCCCCTTTCTTTTTTGATTACGGTTGTCTCAGAAGAATCTTTAATCATTTCCTGTAATGTTTTCATTTCCTGTGCGGTCACTTCCCGATATGCTCCAACCGGTAAATCACCCAGTTCAATATTCATAACCCGAATCCGCTTTAAACGTTTTACTTCGTATCCAAGATACTGACACATCCTTCGTATCTGCCGGTTCAGTCCCTGCGTTAAAATAATGCGAAAACTCTTTTCTCCTGTTTGAATAACACGGCATTTTCTGGTTTTTGTCCCTAAAATCGGAACACCACTCTGCATCCTCTGGATAAATTCTTTCGTAACCGGCTTATTTACCGTCACGACATATTCTTTTTCATGCTGATTGCCGGAACGCATCATTTTATTAACCAGTTCTCCCTGATTCGTCAATAAAAGCAGTCCTTCGGAATCTTTATCTAATCTTCCTATATAATATATCCGGATTGGATAATTAATATAAGAAATCACATTCTTTTTTACATTCGGATTTGCCGTACATTCAACTCCGCGCGGTTTATGAAATGCCAGCAGTACCTTTTTTTCTTCACGGATGATTTTTTTTCCATCAATACAAATTTCTGTTTCATCGGATACCTGTATTCCTGTTTTTGCAAGTTCTCCGTTTACCGTGATTCTTCCTGCCTCCGCCAGACGGTCTGCCTCTCGTCTGGAACAGACTCCGGCATCACTTAAATATTTATTTAAACGCATCTTTACTCCTTCTTTATCGCAATAGAAAAAGTATACCATACTTCCTCTTGCAAAGTAAAGAAAAGCCCAAAAAGAACTCCCCTTGAAATCTTACTTGCCAAATCTAAGAGGGTAAGCGTATAATAGACGGGTACATAGAAACGTATTCTTCTTTTTTTGAAAAACATTTTTTCAAATTCAAGTCGAACACTCACAAGACTTGGCAGGTAATGGTAGAGCTGTATCTGCGTCGATAAAAGAAGAATACCTTAGATTACAAAGGGGTAAAAACACATTATGAAAAACTCAAAGAAAACTGTGGGTATTATCCTGCTTACCTGTATCATCGGAGTAATTCTGATTTTTGTACCGAAGTATATTTTCGCAGGTGTAAAAACAGCACTCGATACTTATCAGGATAAGAAAGAAGCTCTGCAGGAGGACCACTGGGTGTACGATGAGAATGGCCGTAAATATGTCTATCATGACGGAGTATTAATCAAAAATACCTGGCGTGAGATTGACGGAGTCCGCTACTACTTTGACGAAAACGGATATGTAAAATCCGGATGGATTACAGATAAAGGCTCTACTTACTATCTGACAGCAAACGGAACACCGGCTTCCGGCTGGGTCAAAGATAACGGCAACTGGTATTATTTAAACAGCGACGGAACACCGGCTTCCGGCTGGGTAAATGATAATGGCAAATGGTACTGTTTAAATAACCAAGGTATTATGGCTACCGGATGGGTAGAAGCAGACGGCACCAGCTATTACATGAATGACGATGGCTCCATGGCTTCTAACTGCTGGATTCAACAGGACGGAAACTGGTACTATTTAAATACTTCCGGTGCAATTTCAACCGGATGGCGCAGTATCAACGACAAATGGTATTATTTCCGTGAGGACGGAGTGATGATGATTGGCTGGATTACAGATAACGGAAAAACTTACTGCCTTGACGGAGATGGCTACATGATAACCAATTCCTGGGAAGAAAAAGACGGTAAGACCTACTATCTTGGAGAAGATGGAACGATTATGACCGGAAAGATAACTGTTGATAATCAGACCTACTTCTTAGATTCCGATGGCACACTGGTAACATCCGACTGGTACAAGTACGATAACAACTGGTATTATCTGAATGAAAACGGAGTTCCAAAAACTGGATGGTTACAACTTGATTCCAAATGGTATTATCTGAAAGAGGATGGCACAATGGCTACTGGTGAACTGATTATTGACAAGAAAAAATATACCTTTGACGAAAACGGATTATGGGATGGCAAATCCACTGCTGTTAAGACAACTGGTTCTGGACCAATGGTTGCACTGACCTTTGATGATGGTCCTGGTCAATACACGGAACATATTTTAAATACGCTGGCAGCAAACGGTGCAAAAGCAACCTTCTTCATGCTTGGAACAAATATCCCAAACTATCCGGACGCCGTTAAAAAGATGGAAAGCATGGGATGTGAACTTGCAAATCATACCTTTGACCACACAGACTTAGCAACCCTTGATACAACAGCAATTCAAAATGAGGTAAGCTCTACAAATGGCAAGTTAAATGCACTTGTCGGACATGGTGCTTCTTTGGTTCGTCCGCCGTATGGTTCTTATAATTCCACAGTAAAATCCGTAATCGGATTTCCTATGATTTTATGGTCCATCGATACACTCGACTGGAAAACCAAAAACGCCCAGAGTACCTACGAATCTGCAATGACCGCACAGGATGGAGATATCATCTTAATGCACGATATTCATGGTCCAACAGCAGACGCTGTTGATATGATTGTTCCTGCCTTAAAAGCAAAAGGATTCCAGATGGTAACAGTCAGCGAACTGGCTGCTGCAAAAGGAATTAATTTAGAAAACGGCGGTGCTTATGGTGCACTTCGATAATTGTAAATTCTAAATCATGACAAAAAAATCCCAGCTTTTATAAGCTGGGGTTTTTGTTATCTTAAAAGGTCCTGTGAAACAAAACCTTTCTCATTATTATATTCTACTTCTATCCATCCTTCCGGACCATCCGCAACCTTTGTCACTTCTGTTCCTCCTGGAATGACATCAAGGATTTCTGCTTCGGTATCCGCTTCCGCACGGAAATTGCAGTCTTCCTGTACCGTAAGTGTTGCGCCATCTTCTGCTCTTGCTGAAGAATTACTGTCCTGTCCAAGCTGTTCTTCAAAGGCTTTCAAATCTTCATCCGATTCAATTGCCGTATTCAAATCATCTTCCACCTGAGAAACCAGTTCCTGTACATCTTCATCTTGTGTTACTTCCTGAAGATAAGTATTGATTTCTTCATCACTGCTATCATTATGAATGATATAAGAACCATCTTCCTTTTTGATGACATACAACTGGGAAAGCCCTGGTGCTTCTGTCTTAATGTCTGTAAATTTTAATTTGTAAGAAGCATAAACAACATAACTGTCATCCGTTAGTCCTGGCTTCGTATAAACTGTAATATCGTTATAGCTTTCAATATAAGTCGAATTGGTAACTTTCGCTTCATCGGCGGCATCTAAATTATCTGTGAGCTGTTTCATTTGCTCTATGTCTTTTTGACCCCATGCCTCATAAAACGAATTAATTAATGAATTTACTTCAGGGTACGCATTTTTTTCTAAAGAAGAGGTTTCTTCTTTCTTGTCATTGTTCTTACTCTCATCTTTTGCTTCTGTGTTATCACTCTTAGAATCTACCACCTGTGTCTTTTCGGTTGTATTTCCTTTCTCCTTTGAGGTAACAAGTCCTGTCACTGCACGGACTCCAAAAAATAAGACGATCAGAACAACTAAAATAGCCAAACCCAGAAGAATATATCTCAGATTATCTGACAGCCATTCTCTGAAGTTGTCTAACATTAGCATCCTCCTTTATCTCTTACCCTTATTCTCTGCTTTTTTTCTCTCTAAAAAAGAAAAAACACACCCGGAGGGATTCGAACCCCCGACACGTGGTACCGGAAACCACTGCTCTATCCCCTGAGCTACGAGTGCTTACTGACGTAAAATATCTTATCATAAAACGGATTGGTTGTAAACCCTTCTGATTTTCGATTTTAGACTTTTTTAATAAATCACAGCTTGCAGTTTTCTATCCCTCATGGTATATTATTGAAATACATTTCTAATTTCTTTTCGGAACTTCTCCGAAAAAATTCCTATATTTTTATTTCACTTTATAACTTTATATTTTAATCTCAGGAGGTCATACTATGGACTACAATCATTTTAAAGAAGAACTGTTGTTTGCAATTGAGGAGCAGGCAGACCCAGACCAGTCGGTTTCTTTACACTGTATTGACAAAAATAACGGAAGTTCTGCCGATGCTGTTATCATCATGAAAAAAGGAAGTCAGATTGCTCCTACTTTTTATTTAAATGATTTTTATCCCTGGTTTTGTCAAGGCATTTCCATTGAACGCATTGCCAGACGAATCCTTGAACTCAATCAACAGCATCAGCCGAAAGCTTCGTTTTCCCTGACTGGTGAAGTACATGATTATCAAAAAATGCGCACGCATGTCTGCTATAAACTCATCAATTACGAAATGAATCGCTCTCTTTTAACTAAAATCCCCCATATTCCTTATCTCGATTTGGCCATTGTCTTTTACTGCAAAGTCACCGCTCCGAATCTTCAAAATGGAAGTTTTTTAATTCACAATTCCAACCTTACCGCATGGAATATTTCCACAGACGATTTAATCCGTGATGCCAGACTCAACACCTGCCGGAAGCTCCCTTTTTGCTTTAAAGAAATGGATGCTCTGATTCGCGAGCTATCTAATGATGAATCACTTCTTCCCTCCGAATTTTCCCCAAACTCCATGTATATTTTAACCAATCAGGAAACGTATTTTGGCGCAGCTGCACTTCTCTATCCTCACGTACTTTCTCATATTTCAGCACTTCTTGGCTGTAATTTCTTTGTTCTGCCAAGCAGCGTACATGAATGTATTCTCGTTCCTGACTTTGGAGTTTATTCCAAACCGGAGTTAGAGGAAATGGTTGTTGAAGTCAATTCCACACAGGTTGCAAAAGAAGAAGTGCTTTCCAATCACGTCTATTACTATGACTTAAAAAAACAGGAGCTCTCTCTCTAAAGAAAAAAACAGCCGGAAGGAATCTTCCGGCTGAGTTCTTTCAAACATTATTATACTCTGGATAAGTATTCTCCAGTTCTTGTATCGATTTTGATTTTGTCTCCCTGATCTACGAACAGAGGTACATAAACAGTAGCGCCTGTTTCTACGATTGCAGGTTTTGTAGCACCCTGTGCTGTATCACCTTTGAATCCCGGTTCTGTTTCTGTAATCTCTAATTCTACGAATAACGGAGCTTCGATTGCAAATACGCTTCCATTGTAGGAACATACTTTTACAACTTCGTTTTCTTTTACGAATTTCAGAGAATCTCCAACTGTTTCGTTGTCGATTGCAATCTGATCATAAGTTTCGTTGTTCATGAAGTAGTATAAATCACCATCGTTGTATAAATACTGCATGTCTACACGGTCAATACGAGCCTGTGGGAATTTTTCAGTTGGTCTGAACGTTTTTTCTACCACACCACCGTTGATTACGTTTTTTAATTTTGTTCTTACGAAAGCTGCACCTTTACCTGGTTTTACATGCTGGAATTCCATAATCTGTACTACGTTTCCATCAATTTCCAGAGTGAGACCATTCTTAAAATCGCCTGCTGATATCATAATGAATATTCCTCCTTAAATTCTTCTTCCATTGGAAAATAAAATCGTTTTTTCCACTGTACTTCATTGTATAATACCCGACTTAATTTTTCAACCATTTTTTTGCTTTCTTTTCTCTTTCTCGTAGAAATAAAGCACAATTTTCTCTAATTTGCGTTTAAACACAATCTGAATCTCTTCTTTTGGATGAATCGGTTTTACCAAAATGTTGCGAATTCCGGTTCTTTTGGCCCCATATACATCCGTAAACAACTGGTCCCCAATAAAAATTGTATTGGAACGGTCTGTTCCCATTGTCTCCATTGCCTTGATATAATTTTTCGTCGATGGCTTATGTGCATCTTCAATAAAATGAACCTGCACCGCTTGATTAAAAGAAGAAACCCTTTCATACTGATTATTGGAAAGCAGACAGCAGTCAAATCCGATTTTCTTTAAACGTTCAAACAGTGCAATTGCCCGTTCATCTGCCGGCTCTCCATGTCTGACTAACGTATTATCAATATCAAAAATCAATCCACGGTAACCGTCCTGATACAATTTTTCAAAATCAATCTCATAAGTAGAGTCCAGATATTCATCCGGAAAAAAGGTACGAAACATTTTATTTTCCTCATTTCTGTTGTGTATTCATACCCGATGTTAAAGGAAATCCAATTTTTTGTCAATCATCTTTCTTCTAAAGCGACATAAGCCTGTTCTTCTAACACATTTTTATAAGCCGGACGAATAATCTTATCCGTATTAATCAGCTCTTCCATTCGGTGCGCACTCCATCCGACAATACGCGCAATCGCAAACATTGGAGTATATAATTCAAGTGGAAGTTCCAACATACTGTAAACAAATCCACTGTAAAAATCGACGTTTGCACTAACTCCTTTATAGATATGACGTTCCTCGGCAATAATCACCGGAGCAAGACGCTCTACCATTTCATACAGCCGGTAGTCTTTCTGTCTGCCTTTTTCTTCTGCCAGCTGTTTGACAAACTGCTTGAAAATCCGTGCACGCGGGTCAGAAATTGAATACACCGCATGTCCCATTCCATAAATCAGACCACGTTTATCAAAGGCTTCTTTATGAAGCAGTTTCCGAAGATAGGCAGAAACTTCCTCTTCATCTTTCCAGTCGTGAACGTGTTTCTTCATATCATCAAACATACTGACTACTTTAATGTTTGCACCGCCATGTTTCGGTCCTTTTAATGAACCAAGTGCTGCTGCAATCGCCGAATAAGTATCTGTACCGGAAGACGAAACAACATGCGTCGTAAACGTAGAGTTGTTACCACCACCATGCTCCATATGAAGTACCAGTGCCAAATCCAGAATCTTCGTCTCAAGCGGGGTATATTTTTTATCCGACCTTAACATTCTTAGAATATTTTCGGCAGTGGATAATTCTTTTTTCGGGTTATGAATATATAAACTTTTATTTTGATTATAATGTCTGTGAGCCTGATAGCCATAGACCGATAACATTGGGAAAATACTGATAAGATTGATACACTGACGCATTACATTCGGAAGCGAAATATCCTCCGGATTGGAATCGTAAGAATATAACGTCAGGACACTTCTTGATAAGGTATTCATCATATCTTTGCTTGGAGCTTTCATGATAACATCTCGTACGAAATTTCTCGGCAGACTTCTCTGATTTCCAAGTATCTTACAGAAATCTTTTAACTGCTCTTCTGTTGGAAGTACGCCAAATAATAATAAATAGGTTGTCTCTTCAAATCCAAAACGATCTTCTTTTAAAAAACCATTGGTAAGGTCTTTTATATTAATTCCTCTGTAGTATAATTCTCCATCACAAGGAACACTTTTTCCATCTATAGTTTTACTCGAAACGATGTTTGAAACCTGTGTCAGTCCGGCAAGGACACCTTTTCCATTGATATCACGCAGGCCTCTCTTTACATCGTATTTGCCGTAAAGAGAAACATCCATTTTACTATTCTCTTCACAAATTTTTGTAAGGACCTCGATTTCCGGTGTTACTTTTAAATTGAATCCCATAGCAGATTCCCCCTTTTCTTATTTTCTCACTTTAGCATAGTGACATTTTACCATAAGAAAAGGGGGATTCACAAGAAATATTTTTATAAACAGTTTATGAAAAAAATTTTATACTTTTGACACTCACATCATAACTTTAATTTTGCAAACGCATCGGCAAATGCAGAATTAATTGGTTCTTCTGCTTCTTTCTTCTGTTTGTTCAGATAACGCTGGACATCTTTTTTGCTGACTCCTGCGCCTTCTTTCTGCCGTCTTGCTGTAAAAGAAGATAATTTTTCTTTATACCCACAACTGCAGATAAAGGTATCTTCTTTGCCTTTTACATACAATTCCATTTTTTTATGACACTTTGGACATCTGGCATTTGAAGTACGGGAAATCGTTTCTCTATGTCCACATTCTCTGTCCTGGCATACTAAAAGTCTGCTGTTTTTTCCATTGACTGCAAGCATACGTTTTCCACACACCGGACATTTGGTGTTGGTAAGATTATCATGGCGGAAAGTTCCATCTCCCGTCTTAATCTCTTCCGTCAATTCCTGTGCATACGTTCGGATTTCGGAAAGAAATACCTTATCCTTTAATTTTCCCTCTGCAATCTTGGAAAGTTTATTCTCCCAGTCGGCCGTCAGTTCCGGTTTTTTCAAATCCTCCGGAACTAATTTCAAAAGCTGTCGACCTTTTGAGGTGATAAAAATTTCTTTTCCACGTTTTTCCATCAAAAACGAATGGAACAGTTTATCAATAATATCGGCTCTGGTCGCTACCGTTCCAAGCCCTCCTGTTTCTCCTAGGGTCTTAACCGTTTTTGCATCCCGGCTTTCCATGTAACGCACTGGATTTTCCATTGCAGAAAGCAGAGTTGCCTCATTAAAGTGTGCCGGCGGATGTGTTGTTCCCGTGGTAATTTCCACTCTGACATTCAAAAATTTCATGCCTTTTTCCAGATTCGGAAGTTTCTGTTCTCTTAAAGCAGACTCTCCTCTTTGTTCGTCATCCTCCTCATCCGACCAGTTTCCCTCATAAGCTTCCTTCCAGCCTTCTTTTAAGATAATCTTTCCTTTTGCAAAAAATTCTTCTTCCCCACAGCCTGCCTTTACCGTTGTCTGTTCGTATTCAAACGGAGGATACAAAACTGCCAGAAATCTTCTGACAACCAAATCATAAATTTTTCGTTCTTCGTTTGTCAGATGGTCTAACTGTACAAACTGTTCGGTTGGAATAATTGCATGATGGTCGCTTACTTTTTTATCATCCACAAAAGATTTATTTGCCTTGATCGGCTTCATGGAAAGACTTCCTGCCATCTTTTTATATGGACCGACTGCACATGCTTTTAAGCGTTCCTTTAATGTCCCAACGACATCAGAACTTAAATATCTGGAATCTGTTCTTGGATAGGTCAGTATCTTATGATTTTCATAGAGCCTCTGCATGATATTTAACGTCTCTTTTGCGGAAAATCCAAATTTTTTATTCGCATCTCTTTGCAGTTCCGTCAAATCATAAAGTGCCGGTGCATAAGTTTTTTTTGCTTTCTTTTCTACTTCTTTTATCAAAAGGGGAGCGCCTTGCATTTTTTGTTTGAGTGCTTCGATTCTCTCTTTTGAAAATGAGCGGGCAGAACCACTTTTTTTATCCTGCCAGGTAAACCGGATTCCCTCTGCCATGAGATTGATTCCATAATAAGTCTCCGGCTTGAAGGAACGGATTTCCTCTTCTCTTTTTTCAATCATTGCAAGGGTCGGAGTCTGAACTCTTCCGCAGGAAAGCTGGGCATTGTATTTACAGGTTAATGCTCTGGTTGCATTAATTCCAACTAACCAGTCTGCTTCTGCTCTTGCCCAGGCTGCGGAATATAATGCATTATAATCTCTGCCATCTTTTAAAGAAGAAAATCCTGCCTTGATTGCCTTGTCTGTAACGGAAGAAATCCAAAGACGTTTGATTGGTTTTTTACATCCGGATTTTTCCAATATCCAGCGTGCAACCAGTTCGCCTTCCCTTCCGGCATCTGTTGCAATGATAACTTCATTTACATCTTTTCGATAAAGCTGAGTTTTCACTGCATGATACTGCTTTGCCGTCTGCTTGATTACCACAAGTTCCATCTTTTTCGGCATCATCGGAAGATTTTCCAGCTTCCATTCTTTATATTTCTTATCGTATTCCTCCGGGTCTGCCAGTGTCACAAGATGTCCCAGTGCCCAGGTGACAACATAGCGGTTTCCTTCGATTGCTCCATTTAATTTTTTACTGCATCCTAATACTCTTGCAACATCTCTTGCAACCGACGGTTTCTCCGCTAGTACTAATGACTTCATGTATTACATTACCTTTCCAAAAAACTCTGTTGTTTTCTTCACTTTTTTCATCACATCATCAAATGCCTGTGGTGTCAGTGACTGCATGCCATCACATAATGCTTTTTCTGGATTGTTGTGAACTTCAATCATGACACCATCTGCACCTGCTGCGATTGCTGCCATGGTAAGCGGTTCTACCATAAAACGGATTCCTGCTGCATGACTTGGGTCTACAATCACCGGAAGATGTGTCTTTGATTTTAACATTGGAACTGCGGAAATGTCCAGTGTGTTTCTCATGGAAGTCTCAAAGGTACGGATTCCTCTTTCACATAAGATAACCTGTTCGTTTCCACCTGCCATGATGTACTCTGCACTCATTAAAAGTTCATCTATGGTGCTTGACATGCCACGTTTTAACAAAATCGGTTTATTTATCTTTCCAAGTTCTTTTAACAGTTCAAAGTTCTGCATATTTCTTGCACCAACCTGAATCACATCCACATCATCGAATAAATCCAGATGTGCTGCACTCATAATTTCTGTCACAATTGGAAGTCCGGTTGCTTTTTTTGCTTCCAAAAGCAGTTTTAATCCTTCACTACCCAGTCCCTGGAAAGAGTATGGGGAAGTTCTCGGTTTAAATGCACCACCTCTTAAAAGACCTGCACCGGATGCCTTTACATCTTCTGCCACTTCAACCATCTGCTCTCTGGTCTCAACGGAACACGGACCTGCAATCACCTGAAAATGATTTCCACCGATTTTCTTTCCACAAATATCAATCACACTGTCCTGTGGGTGCATACTGCGGTTTGCTTTTTTGTAAGGCTCTTTGATTCTCTTTACGGTTTCTACCACATCAAATGCCTGTAACTGTTCCGGTTCAATCTCTGTGGTATCTCCAACCAGACCGATAATTGTGGTATCTTCGCCCTGTGATAAATGAAGTTTTAATCCTCTGTTTACTAAATTCTCTTTTAATTTTTCTACTTTCGCTTCTTCTGCATTTTTCTTTAAAACAATAATCATGACTTTTTCTCCTTTGGATTGAATGATTTTCTTTTATAAGGTTTCCTCTTATAAAACAAAAAACCGATGTCTACCTGCTAAGGCAAACACCGGTTAAGATTCTGTTATCGGTATCTTTGAAATCAGAATTTATTGACGGATGTTTTACCGTAGCACAAAAGACCTGCGTTATAAAAGTAACCCAGATAACCAAAATAAAAATCTTTTGTCCATACATTTAATAAACTCTTCATCATGGTAAAACCTCTCTCAATTAATCTAACCAAATAATACTGACTTTTTTGTCGTTTGTCAACCCATTTTGCAAAAAAATATTTTATCAATTTAAAGTTTTACGCTTTAAACTGCCTCTGTCTTTTCAAACTGGCTGTTATAAAGATTTGCATAGAAACCATTCTGGGCAAGAAGAGACTCATGTGTCCCCTGTTCAATAATATCTCCGTCTTTCATAACCAGAATCAAATCGGCATCACGAATCGTAGAAAGTCTGTGAGCAATGACAAAACTGGTTCGTCCTTTCATCAGATTATCCATTGCTTTCTGAATCCGCTCTTCCGTTCTGGTATCAACCGAAGATGTCGCTTCATCAAGAATCATAATCTTATTGTCTGCTAAAATTGCTCTTGCAATTGTTAAAAGCTGTTTCTGACCCTGAGAAATATTGCTGGTCTCTTCATCTAATTCCATCTGATAACCGCCTGGCTGGGACATAATAAAATGATGGGCATGAGCTGCTTTTGCTGCCGCAATGACTTCTTCATCGGTTGCATCTAAGCGTCCATAACGGATATTTTCCATAATTGTTCCGTGGAACAGCCAGGTATCCTGCAGTACCATACCAAACATCTCACGAAGTTCCATACGGTTAAAATCTTTCACATTATGACCATCAATACAGATTTCCCCGGAATTGACATCATAAAAACGCATCAAAAGTTTAATCATCGTTGTCTTTCCGGCTCCGGTTGGTCCTACAATCGCAACTTTCTGTCCGGCTTTTACATCTGCATTAAAATCATGTACGATAACCTTTGATGAGTCATAACCAAAGGAAATATGTTCAAAGCTGACATTTCCCTCTATCTGATTGACAGGCACCGGATTCTCTGCCATCTGGTCTTCTTCTTCCACATCCAAAAATTCAAACACACGTTCCGACGCTGCCGCTGAGGACTGAAGCATATTAGTAACCTGCGCAATCTGCTGGATTGGCTGGGTGAAGTTTCGAATATACTGGAAAAATGCCTGCACATCACCGACTTCAATTTTATTTTTAATAACCATAAAACCACCAAGCAGAGCAACCATAACATAGCCAAGATTTCCCACAAACTGCATAATCGGCATCATAATTCCGGAAAAGAACTGAGAGCGCCATGCAGAACTGTACAATTTCTCATTGGTCTTTTCAAATTCATTGATGACGTCATCTTCTTTGTTAAATGCTTTTACTACGGTATGTCCGCTATAAATTTCTTCAACCTGTCCATTTACTTCACCAAGATATTTCTGCTGATCCTGGAAGTATTTCTGGGAATGTTTCATGACCTTGCTGATAATAAACATCGAAACCGGCAGAATCAAAAGTGCTGCCAAAGTCATCCATACATTAATACTTAACATCATAACCAGTACACCAATCAACGTTGTGGTTGATGTAATCAGCTGGGTTACACTCTGGTTAATTCCGGTCTGCAGCGTATCCACATCGTTTGTAATACGGGAAAGGATTTCCCCATGCGTTCTACTCTCAAAATATTTCATTGGAATTTTATTAATTTTCTTTGAAATATCTTTTCTGAGATTATAAGTCACATCATTGGAAATGCCTGTCATAATAAATCCCTGTATAAAAGATAAGACAGAACTGACTACATACAGACACATTACACCAGCGAGAATTTTTATAATTTTATCAAAGTCAATTCCGCTTCCGCCATTAATCTTTGAGATCAGGCCGGAATACAGTTCTGTTGTCGCCTTACCTAAAATTTTTGGTCCGATAATATTAAATACCGTTCCGCCGATTGCAAAAATCACCATCAAAATCAGTCGGAATTTATAACGTTCCATATATTTTAAGAGACGAAGCATTGCGCTTTTGAAGTCCTTTGCTTTCTCGCCGGACATGCCTCTTCTTCGTCCCATTGGACCTCTGCCTCTTCCTGCTGTATTACTCATGTTCTAATTCCTCCTTTGACAACTGTGACATTGCAATCTGCTGATAAATCTCACAGGTTTTCAAAAGTTCTTTATGAGTTCCCTCGCCTACAATTTTTCCTTCATCTAATACCAAAATCTTATCTGCATGCAAAATAGTACTGATTCTCTGTGCAACAATTAAAGTCGTTGCATCTTTTGTCTCTTTCTTTAATGCTCGGCGAAGCACCACATCCGTCTTATAGTCCAGTGCGGAAAAACTGTCATCAAAAATATAGATTTCAGGATTTTTTGCAATCGCTCTTGCAATGGAAAGCCGCTGTTTCTGTCCGCCGGATACATTTGTTCCGCCCTGCGCAATTTCCGATTCCATTCCTTTTTCTTTCTGTCCGATAAATTCCTGTGCCTGTGCAATCTCGGCTGCACGGTTTACTTCGTCTTTGGTTGCATCTTCTTTTCCATAACGGATATTGGAATCAATTGTTCCGGAAAACAGCACCCCTTTTTGTGGAACATAGCCGATTCGATCACGTAAATCGTGCAGTCCCATTTCACGGATATCCACTCCGTCTACCAGAATTTTTCCACTTGTCACATCAAAGAAACGCGGAATCAAGTTAACTAAGGTACTCTTTCCACTTCCGGTACTTCCGATAAATGCCACGGTTTCGCCTTTTTGTGCTGTAAAGTTAATATCCGAAAGAGTTTCCTCTTCTGCTCCAGGATAGGCAAATCCTACATGTTCAAAACGAACTTCTCCTTTTTTGGTCTGTTCTGGAATTTTTGCTGTTTCCGGAGATTCAATGCTGACCTTTGTCTCCATAATTTCGTTGATACGTTTTGCAGATACACTTGCTCTTGGAAGCATAATGGACATCATCGTAATCATTAAGAAGGACATGATAATCTGCATGGCATACTGCATAAATGCCATCATATTTCCAACCTGCATGGTTCCGGCATCTACTGAATGAGAACCGTTATAAATAATCAATACGGTAATTCCATTCATAATCAACATCATTGCCGGCATCATAAAGGTCATACAGCGGTTCACAAACAGGTTTGTCTTTGTCAGACGTTCATTAACTTCTTCAAAACGTTCTTCTTCATGTTTTTCTCTTGAAAAGGCACGAATGACAGAAAGACCGGTTAAAATTTCTCTTGAAACCAGATTTAATTCATCAATTCGATACTGCAGGGTCTTAAATTTCGGCATTGCAACTGCAAATAAAAATCCAACCAGCATTAAGATTGCCACAACTGCCACACCAAGAATCCAGGTCATGGAAACATCAGTCTTTAATACTTTTATGACACCGCCCACACCAAGGATTGGCGCATAAAGTACAATTCTAAAAATCATGGCAAATACTAACTGAACCTGCTGAATATCATTCGTACTTCTTGTAATCAAAGAAGCCGTTGAGAAATGATTTAACTCTTCACCGGAAAATGAAATAACTTTCCGATAAACTCCATTTCTAAGATTCCGTCCAAGAAAAGCTGCCACTCTTGAAGATAAGAAGGTAACAGAAACAGCTGCAAGCATAATGACAAGTGCCATTGCAAGCATCTTAAGTCCTGCGGTCACAAGATACTGAATCTGCATTGCATCTACATCGATTCCCTGTGCTTCATACTCGGTCTGTACGAACTGTACCGCTGCCTGTGTTACAATCGATTTTGGCATTTCTTTTATCTTTTCTGTCAGAGAATCTTTGATACTCTCTAACTGCTCCTGTGGCAATTGTTCCAATACCTGCCACAAATCACTCTCTTTCGGCAGTCCCATCTGTGTTTTGATTTCTGCTGCCTTTTCTTCGTCATCTAAACTTCCTGCTGCCATCATCGGAATCGCAAGAATCGAATTTAACTCATCTCGTTCCTCTTTTGTGACATCATTTCTTTCA
>JAIIAN010000024.1 GCA_022717655.1 Bacillota bacterium
AAGAATTTATTCATATTATGACCCGAGCAATGTTTGAGAGCATGTTTGAAGTAGTTCGTCATAAAATGCCGAAAGAAAAAGCAAAAAAATATTTAAGCATGTTAGAGCGGTATCATTATGGCGGATGGAACGCTGTTATGAAAATCACACCGTAGGAAACGAGAAAAAGACTGTCATAAAAATTTAAGTTAAATTCGTAAGAGATTTAAAAATTTTAGGCAGTCTTTCAAAAAAATCAAAGGTTAGTTAAAACTAATAATAGTGCGAGATATATAACGAAAAATAAGAAAGAAAAATGTACTCTCGAAATTTTATTGAGAGTACATAAAAAAAAGAAAAGGGAGGAAATTATGAAGAAAGAAAGTTCATTATCAAAACTTTTTGCCTACGCAGGGAATTTTAAGTATCTGACAATTGCTTCCTGGATACTTTCTGTCATCAGTGCATGGATTGCGTTACTGCCTTTTTATAAAATCTGGAAGATGATGAAATTGATGTAAGGGCAGAAGATTTGGTTTTTAAAAAATAATTAAAAT
Source organism: Bacillota bacterium (assembly GCA_022717655.1). Lineage (GTDB taxonomy): Bacteria > Bacillota > Clostridia > Lachnospirales > Lachnospiraceae > Blautia. The sequence goes on from JAIIAN010000024.1 coordinate 537, forward strand.
CTTTGTAAAGTTTCAAAATGGGGCTTGAACCAGGCAGATAAGGGTGTTATAATCACTACGCAAAAAAATTTATTTAAGTTTAATTAAAAGGAGGCGGATAATCTTATGGACAGTTGTGAGAGTCGAAGTCGAAGTACATATAATGATGGATATAGACTTGGATTTTATTTCAAGTGTCTATAAGTGCGCCATTTTAAAAGAGTCCGAGAGTACATGAATAAATAATAAGTCTTAATCCATCGTTAGAAACGAATTCACAACTTAGAATCTTAGGATTGTGTAACAGGAGTTGTTACGATGGATTTTTTATGCCCTTTTTTAGGGCGAAAGGAGGCTTATTATGAGAAAAGAAGTATTAAAAGAACCGATTTTTGCAAAAGAAATTGTTGAAATTATTAAACTGTACCCTTCTATAGAAGAAATGCGGGAACAGCTTAGAGATTATCATGAAAATGATATTGCTCAAAGTTTTGAATTTTTAAACAGAGCAGAGCGAAATCTTTTATATAGTGCACTCGATGCAAAATGGATGGCAGAAATCATTTCGTATATTGATAATCCGTCAGAATACATTGAAGAGATTGGCATTGATAAACTGGCAGAAATTATTAATGAAATGGATGCAGATGATGCAGTTGATTTATGGGAAGATATCGATGAAAGCGTTAAGGTTAAGCTTCGTCCGATGATTGATGATGAAACCAAGACGGATATTCGGTTGATTAACTCTTATGACGAAGATGAGATTGGAAGTCTGATTACAACGAATTATATTTGCATCCGACAGAATCTTACGATTCGTCAGGCAATGCATGAACTGATTCGGCAGGCTGGAGAAAATGATAACATTACAACAATTTATGTCGTTGATGAGAAAGGATGCTTTTGTGGTGCGATTGACTTAAAAGACCTGATTATTGCAAGAGAAAATGAAGAGTTAGACAGTTTAATCAGTTATGCATATCCTTATTTATTGGACCGAGAAAAAATTTCCGATAGTATTGAAAAAATAAAGGACTATGCGGAAGATTCTTTGCCTGTTTTAAGTAAAAATAAAAAAATTATAGGTATCATCACCGCACAGGACGTTGTAGAAGCTGTTGATGATGAAATGGGTGAAGACTATGCAAAACTTGCCGGTTTGTCAGCAGAAGAGGACTTAAATGAAACAACAAAAGAGAGTATGAAAAAGCGTCTGCCATGGCTGGTTATCCTGCTGTTTCTTGGAATGGGAGTTTCTACAGTTGTAGGAGCGTTTGAAGGTGTTGTTGCAGTCCTGCCTGTTGTAATCTGCTTTCAGTCTTTAATTCTTGATATGGCCGGAAATGTTGGAACTCAGTCCCTTGCTGTTACTATTCGAGTATTGATGGATGAAAATTTAAGTGGTAAAGATAAACTTCAATTATTATTTAAAGAAATGAAAGTTGGATTTTGTAATGGAGCACTGCTTGGAATCATGGCACTTGTCTGTCTGGGAATCTATATTGCTTTGTTTAAAGGATATTCATTTGAAAGTGCTTTTTTGATTTCCGGATGTGTTGGAATTTCACTTTTAGTAGCAATTATTATTTCAAGCTTAGTTGGAACATTAGTGCCAATCCTTTTTCATAAAATAAAAGTAGACCCTGCAGTGGCTTCCGGTCCGCTGATTACAACGGTAAATGACCTGGTAGCTGTTGTGACTTATTATGGACTTGCATGGATTTTGCTGATTCAGATGTTAAAAATTGTTTGATAAAGGAAAAAAATTATGAATATAAAATATGCAACAACGGAAGATATTACTGCAATTGCTGAAGTTGAGGCAGAGTGCTTTCCACTTGCGGAAGCTGCAACAGAAGAAGAATTTATTGAAAGAGTCAGATATTATGGAAAGCATTTCTGGCTGATGTATAGAGCTGAAAAATTGATTGCATTTGTGGATGGTTTTGTTACAGATGAAGCAGATTTGACGGATGAAATGTATGAAAAAGCAGAGATGCACAATGAAAATGGAGCATGGCAGATGATTTTTGGTGTCAATACTTTACCGGCTTATCGCAGAAACGGATATGCGGGGGAATTGATTCGTCGTGCAATTTATGACGCAAAGCAGCAGGGACGTAAGGGTCTTGTGCTGACTTGTAAAGAAAAGCTGGTTTCATATTATGCCAAATTTGGCTTTTTGGATGAAGGTGTGTCGGAAAAATCTACACACGGAAATGTTGAGTGGCATCAGATGAGGCTGGCTTTTAATAACAGGAAGTTACAAAATAAATAAAATTGGAAATCTTGAGGTAAAAATTAAAACTACAAACTACGGTTTTGACAACAGCGTTGTTGCTTTTGGCATTACAGTAATTATGACGGTACTATAGACATCACATTATTCAATACTATACTTTCTTCGATAAAGCCGCGTGATTTTTTGTTAAATCATGCGGCTTTAATATTATCTTTCAATCAAGCTCCTGACAACGTCAGGAGTAGTTGACAAATAAAATCTTTATACTATCTTAATACAGAATCATAGACTTTTATACTATCTTTGAAAGTAATCATATATAATGATGTGAGTGTCAAAAGTAAATTTTGGCACTTACAGATATAACGGGATTGCTCCATTGCTATGCAATTTCCATAACCTCGGAACACCATATAATAAAATATATTACGAAGATGTAGCATTAGAATTATTAGTAAGGAGTTATAATTATTTATGTCAAAGATAATACGTAAGAAGCATCTGACCTCTTTTCAATTGATTATTCTGGGCTTTGCAGGTGTAATCCTTTTGGGTACTATCCTGTTGATGTTTCCGATTTCTACTTTGGAGAATGTGCCAACGCCATTTTCTGAGGCACTTTTTACAGCCACTTCGGCGGTATGTGTTACAGGGCTTGTAGTAAAGGATACAGGAAGCTATTGGTCTGTGTTTGGTCAGACGGTTATTCTTGTGCTTATACAAATAGGAGGATTGGGAGTAGTAACCGTGGCGGCAGCGGTTTCTCTTCTTTCAGGAAAAAAAATATCTCTTATGCAAAGAAGCACAATACAGGATGCAATTTCAGCACCTAAAGTTGGAGGAATCGTCAGACTGACAAGATTCATCTTAAAGGGAACCCTTCTGATTGAAACAGTAGGAGCCATGTTATTGTTACCGGTTTTTTTATCGGATTATGGATTAAAGGGAGTCTGGATGGCAGTTTTCCATTCAGTTTCTGCTTTTTGTAATGCTGGATTTGATATTCTGGGAACAACAGAAAATACATTTCCATCTCTGATGAGATATTCTGGAAATGCCATCGTAAATGTGGTAATTATGCTGTTGATTATTATAGGGGGGATCGGTTTTCTCACCTGGGATGATATCTATATGAATAAAATGAACTTTAAACGTTACCGTATGCAAAGCAAGATCATTCTTGTGACGACGGCGTGTCTGATTTTCCTTCCGGCAGTTTTTTTCTTTGTCTGTGATTTGAAAAATCTGCCTGCAGGGCAGCGTCTGTTAGCTGCCACATTTCAATCAGTAACTACAAGAACTGCAGGTTTTAATACTATAAATATTTCAGAGATGAGTGAGGCATCAAGTGCGATTATGATACTGCTGATGCTGATTGGCGGTTCACCGGGATCTACAGCAGGAGGAATGAAAACGACAACTTTTACAGTACTGCTTTTAAATGCAATAGCTACATTTCGAAGCCAGGAAAATGCAGGGGCTTTTGGACGGAGACTGGAATATCATGCGATTAAAAATGCAGCAACAATATCCATGCTTTATTTTACATTGTTTTTTTGCGGTGGACTTGCAATCAGTATATACGAAGATATTCCTCTTTTGGACTGTCTGTATGAAGCAGCTTCGGCTGTAGGTACAGTAGGTCTGACATTAGGAATTACACCGAAACTTCATGTTTTTTCACAAGTTGTGTTAATTATACTGATGTATCTTGGGCGTGTAGGGGGATTGACCCTGATTTATGCAGTATTTTCCGGAAGAAACAGGGGAAATGCAAAGCTGCCTTTAGAGAAAATTACAGTTGGATAAGGAGAAAAAAATATTATGAAGAATATATTGATTATTGGACTTGGAAGATTTGGAAGGCATATTGCTATACAGCTTAATCAGCTTGGGCATGAGATTATGGCAGTTGACTGGAATGAAGAAAGGGTGAATAAAGTGTTGCCATTTGTGACGAATGCCCAGATTGGGGACAGTACAAATGCTGAATTTCTGCGATCTCTTGGGATTGGCAACTACGATATCTGCTTTGTGACGATTGGAGGTGATTTTCAAAATTCCCTTGAAACAACTTCTCTTCTAAAGGAATTGGGAGCACAACTTGTTATATCCAGAGCGGAACGTGATGTCCAGGAAAAATTTCTTTTGCGCAACGGTGCAGATAAGGTGGTCTATCCGGAAAAGCAAGTTGCGAAATGGGCATCTATCCGTTACACAGATGATCATATCCTTGATTATATGGAGGTGGATGCTTCCCATGCGATTTTTGAGGTGGAAGTACCAGCGGAATGGATTGGAAAAACAGTAGGCGGGCTGGATATTAGAAAACGTTACAATATTAATATTCTGGCGGTAAAAAAAGAAGGAGAATTCATTATTTCGATTTCTCCGGATACATGTTTTGCAGAGAATAATAAATTACTGGTATTAGGAGAGTATCGGGATCTTCAGAAGTGTTTCCGTATATAGCGTGATTGTCATGAAGAGGATATGGAATAAGTGATGGTAATGGAATAAGGAATATTGATTTTTGATGGACATTCAGAGGAGGTAGAAAAGACTTTTGACCATAACACAGTCGCATGATATAATTTTAAAAACAGCAGAAAAGGGTGGAAGATGAAATGAGTTTCAAAGCAGAGGAGAATAATAAAGAGCTAAGTGAACATATTCTGGTTTGTCTGTCAGCAGCACCCTCCAATAAAAAAATAATAGATACAGCGGCCAAAATGGTGAAAGTGCTGCAGGCACGTTTTACAGCCTTGTATGTACGAACTGGTACAAAATCAGAAGTCTTAGATAAAGAAAAGTTAGAAGAACATATACAGTATGCAGAAAAGCTGGGAGCAGAGATAGTGATGACTCATGGGGAAAACATACCGGTACAAATCGCAGAGTATGCCAGATTATCCAATGTAACAAAAATTGTAATCGGACAAAGTAATGCCAGGAGGAATCACTTTTTCAGCAAAGCAACTCTGACAGAAAGACTGATTGAAATTGTACCGGATATTGATATCCATATTATTCCGGATGCGCTAAAAACCAGAACTCATCAAAAGAGGTCATTTGCAAGGTATGTAGAAAAACCGTCAGCGAAAGATTATTCCCTCACGGTAATTATATTTGCCGTATGTACCTTGATTGGTCTTCTGTTTCAGAGACTGAATTTCACGGATACAAATATTGTAACGATATATATATTGGGAGTTTTGCTTACTTCAATTGTGACAGATGGTTATCTTTGCAGTGTGGTCGGATCGGTTATAAGTGTTTTTTTATTTTGTTTTTTTCTGACAGAACCCAGGATGTCTTTTCAGACTTATGCGGTAGGATATCCGGTAACTTTTCTTATAATGCTTATTTCATCCGTGCTTACGGGAGCACTTGCAGCAAAGCTGAAAACACATGCAAAATTGTCTGCTCAGCTTGCTTTTCGTACACAAGTTTTGTTTGATACGGATTGCCTGCTGCAAAAGGCAAAAGGAGGGACAGAGATTCTTGATATTACCTGTACTCAACTTCTTCGCTTATTAAATCGCAATATTACAGCATATGTAGTAGAAAACGAAACTTTATCAGACGGAAAACTTTTTTCGGTAGAAAAAGAGAGTGCAAAAAATATATTAACACCAGAAGAACAGGGTGTAGCCAGATGGGTCTATGAAAACAGGCAGCGTGCCGGTGCTTCCACTCATCATTTTCCACAGGCCAAATGCTTATATCTGGCAATCCGAGGTGGAGACAATGTTTACGGTGTAATTGGAATACCAATGCAAAAAGAAACACTGGACTATTTTGAATACAGTATCCTGCTGTCTGTAATAAATGAATGTGCGCTTGCAATGGAAAATGCACAAAACGCCATGGAAAAAGAGAAAAATGCAGTTTTGGCCAAAAACGAGCAGATGCGGGCAGATCTTCTGCGGGCAATCTCTCATGACCTTCGAACGCCACTTTGTTCTATTTCCGGTAATGCAGATATGTTGGTTAACAATGGCGACCGTTTGGATGAGGCTACAAAGGCTCAGATCTATACTGACATTTATGATGATTCTGAATGGCTGATCGGAGTTGTGGAGAATTTGCTTTCTATTACCAGACTGAATGACGGAAGACTGAAAATTAAATTTACAGATCAGCTTTTAGATGAAGTGATTGCAGAGTCTCTGCGGCATATTAACAAGAAGCATGATGAGTATAAAATAGTGACAGACTGTGAAGAGCTTGTTCTTGCACGTATGGATGTACGTCTTATTATACAGGTTTTGGTAAACTTAATTGATAATGCAATAAAATATACACCACCGGGTTCTATTATCTGTATTCGTGGAATCAAAGCAGACGGGAAAGCACAGATAAGTGTGGAAGATAACGGTCCGGGAATCCCGGATGAAATGAAGCCGCATATTTTTGAGATGTTCTATACAGGAAAAACAACAATTGCGGATAGTCATCGAAGTCTGGGACTTGGTCTGGCACTTTGTCGTTCTATCATAGAAGAACATAATGGAACTCTGGTTCTGACGGATCATGCTCCTCATGGATGCAATTTTATTTTTACTTTACCATTAAGCGAGGTGACATTAAATGAATAAAACATTAATTCTGGTGGTTGAGGATGACAAACCCATACGTAATTTGATTGTTACTACATTAAAAACACATGATTATAAATATTTGGTTGCGGAAAACGGCTCTTCGGCGATTTTGGAGGCTTCGTCCCATAATCCGGATATTGTTCTTCTGGATTTAGGTCTTCCCGATATAGAAGGAGTAGAAGTGATAAGAAAAATCCGTACCTGGTCGAACATGCCGATTATTGTGATCAGTGCCAGAAGTGAAGATACAGACAAAATAGAGGCGCTGGATGCCGGAGCAGATGATTATATTACAAAACCATTTTCAGTAGAGGAATTACTTGCACGTATCCGTGTTACACAGAGAAGACTTACGATAACACAGACAGATGAACAGAACAAAACATCTATTTTTGAAAATGGAGAGTTAAAGATAGATTTTATGGCAGGCTGCACATATCTGAAGGGAGAGGAACTACATCTGACACCTATAGAGTATAAGCTGCTTTGCATTTTGTCACGTAACGTGGGAAAGGTGTTGACCCACATGTATATTACTCAGCAGATTTGGGGACGATGTTCAGATAACGATATTGCTTCTCTCAGGGTTTTTATGGCAACCTTGCGGAAAAAACTTGAGCCTGAGAAAAATGGAGTGGAATATATCCAGACACATATTGGCATTGGATATCGTATGCTTAGAATTGAAAATAATAATATCGGCTGATTATATTTTGAGAAAGATTACAAAATTGTCATGTTCTGTAATTTTTCTCATTTTTTGTTTTTAACCAAATCAAGTAAGTTCCCTGCTTCAATTGCGAATATCCACTTGACTATTTTCTGCTATATTGCCAGTCTATCGGCGAATCAGATGCAGAAGCCGAGTTCCTGCTTTTGGTAATTTTAAATAGAATTGTTCTGGTAAAATTGTACAAAATTCCGAGTTGCGTTTTCGGGCACGCAATGGTATTATAACAACATAAAGAAAAAGTGCTCGGGCACGCAAAAGAAAGCAAAAATAATAAAACTCATAAAAAGGAGAATGAGAAAATGGTAAAAGTAGGTATTATCGGAGCAGGTAGAATTGGAAGAGTCCACATCACAAGTATTTCAACAAGAGTAAAGGATGCAGTCATCAAAACAGTTGCAGATCCATTTTTAAATGATGAAACAGCCAAATGGGCAAAGAGCATGGGTGTAGAACACACAACAAAAGATTATAAAGAAATCATCAACGACCCGGAAATCGATGCAGTTTTAATCTGTTCTTCAACGGATACCCATTCCCCGATTTCTTTAGAGGCAATCAAAGCTGGAAAACATGTTTTCTGTGAAAAACCAATCGACCATGATGTAGCAAAAATTCAGGAAGTAATTGAAGCTTTAAAAGGTACAAATGTAAAATATCAGGTTGGATTTAACAGAAGATTTGACCATAACTTTGAAGCAGTTCAGCAGGCAGTTGCAGCAGGAAAGGTTGGTAAACCAGAGATTATCAAGATTACATCCCGCGACCCTGAACCACCGAGCATTGACTATGTAAAAGTATCTGGAGGAATGTTCCTTGATATGACTATTCATGATTTTGATATGGTTCGTTTCTTAGCCGGATGCGATGCAACAGAAGTTTATGTTCAGGGTGCAAACTTAGTAGACCCGGCAATCGGAGAAGCAGGAGATGTAGATACCGCTGTTATTACACTTCAGATGGAAAACGGAGCAATCGCAGTAATCGACAACTGTAGAAAAGCTGTTTACGGATATGACCAGAGAGCAGAAGTATTTGGTTCAGAAGGTATGGTTGCTATGAAAAATGACAGTCAGTCTTCCGCAGTTATCAGCAACGCTGACGGTGTAACAGGTGAAAAACCATTGTTCTTCTTCTTAGAGAGATACATGGATGCTTATGGAAAAGAAATTGCAGCATTTATCGATGCAATTGAAAATGATAAAGAAACTCCTCTTAACGTAATGGATGGATTAAAACCAGTATTAATGGGACTGGCAGCTAAGAAATCTTTAGAAGAACACAGACCAGTTAAAATTTCTGAAATTATGGAATAATTGTAAGAATGGAAAATTAAAAAATTGTTCAAGTTGTGCTACAGTGTACTACAAAAGAGCAATTTGGCAGGATGGATGATTGAAACAAGAATAACAGCAGGAGATAGAAAAAATGTTTAATAAAGAAAAAGTAAAACTTGGAATCGCACCAATTGCATGGACCAATGATGACCTTCCGGATTTAGGAAAAGAAAATACATTTGAACAGTGTGTCAGTGAAATGGCACTCGCAGGATTTACCGGTTCTGAAGTAGGAAATAAATATCCAAAAGACCCGGAAGTTCTGAAAAAAGCATTGGAACTTCGTGGCGTGGAAATCTGTAATCAGTGGTTTTCTTCTTTCTTAATTACAAAACCATTTGAAGAAGTAGAAAAAGAATTTCGTGCACAGCTGACTTTCTTAAAGGCAATGGGTGCAAAGATTATCGGAGCTTCTGAACAGAGCTACAGTGTGCAGGGAATGCAGGATACTCCGATTTTTGGACATAAATATGTAATGAATGATGAAGAGTGGAATACATTCTGTACAGGGATGAACAAACTTGGAAAGATCGCAAAAGAGGAATACGGAATTTCTCTTACTTTCCATCATCACATGGGAACTGTTGTACAGAATCCGGATGAAGTAGAGCGTATGATGGAAAATACAGACCCGGAATATGTCAGCTTATTATTTGATACCGGACATTTTACTTACTGTGGAGCAGATCCGCTTGAAATGGTGAAAAAATATGTAGGCAGAATTAAACATGTACATTTAAAAGACATCCGTCCGGAAGTAGTAGAAAAAGTAAAAAATGAAAACTTAAGCTTCTTAGAGGGTGTACGTCTTGGAACATTTACTGTACCGGGCGATGGATGCATTGATTTTGACCCGATTTTCAAAGTGCTTGAAGATGCAGGTTATGAAGGATATATGTTAGTAGAAGCAGAACAGGATCCTGCAAAGGCAAATCCTTTAGAATATGCAATCAAAGCAAGAAAATTCATTGCAGAAAAAACAGGATTATAAAAAAAGAATAAGATACACTCTCGGAGTTTTTATCTCAATTTTCGACTTGAATACTCTTGTACACAAAGATTCTAAGAGTGCATGAATCATTAGTCGGCTGTGCTTGATGGTACAGCCGATTTTTTTTGACCATAACCTTGATTTATGATAAGATAAAAAAGAATATGAGCACAGGAGGAATGGTTTTTGAGCGCTTATGAAAGTTTTGCCCGGGTGTATGATATGTTCATGGATAACATACCCTACAAAGAGTGGTGTAATTATCTGACTGGGCTTTTAAAAGAATATGGAGTAGGTGACGGACTGGTACTGGAACTTGGCTGTGGAACAGGAAATGCGACCAGACTGCTTTCCGATGCCGGATACGATATGATTGGTGTGGACAATGCACCGGATATGCTGGAAATCGCACTGGAAAAGAAAGAGGAAGAAGGTCAGGATATCCTTTATCTTTGTCAGGATATGCGGGAGTTTGAACTGTATGGAACAGTAAAAGCGATTGTATCAATATGCGACAGCATGAATTATATTACCGAGGATGAGGATTTGCTGGAGGTATTTAAACTGGCAAATAATTATCTTGACCCAGAGGGTGTTTTTATTTTTGACTTAAATACCGTCTATAAGTATGAAGAAATCCTTGGAGAACAGACAATTGCGGAAAATCGTGAGGATGCCAGCTTTATCTGGGATAATTATTACGATGAAGAAGAACAGATTAATGAATACGATTTGGCTTTATTTATTCCAGAAGGTGAGGACGGTCTTTATCGAAAATATGAGGAAGTCCATTATCAGCGGGCTTATGAATTAGAACGGGTAAAGGAATTGTTAGAAGAAGCTGGCATGGAATTTGTTACGGCTTATAATGCATTTACAAAAAATCCGGTCCATGAAAAGAGTGAGCGGATTTACGTGATTGCAAGAGAGCATGGAAAAAAAGAGAAATTAGGAGAATTAGAATAAATGGGAGATTACATTGTAAGAGCAACTGCTGCAAATAATCAGATTCGTGCATTTGCGGCAACGACAAAAGAATTAGTTGAGACAGCAAGAGCAGCGCACAATACAAGTCCGGTAGCGACCGCTGCGTTAGGACGTCTGCTTACCGCAGGAAGCATGATGGGCGTAATGATGAAGGGGGAGAAAGATATTTTAACCCTTCAGATTAAAGCAGGAGGTCCGCTTGAAGGAATTACAGTAACCGCAGATTCTAAGGGAAATGTAAAAGGATATGTTGGAAATCCAAATGTTATTTTACATGCCAATGATAAAGGAAAATTAGATGTTGCCGGTGCAGTCGGTGTGGGCTTTATGAACGTCATCAAAGATATGGGAATGAAAGAACCTTACGTGGGACAGACCGTTTTGCAGACCAGTGAGATTGCAGAAGATTTGACTTATTATTTTGCAACCAGTGAGCAGGTTCCGTCATCTGTCGGTCTTGGTGTGCTGATGGAAAAAGACAATACTGTAAAACAGGCAGGTGGATTTATCATTCAGTTAATGCCGTTTACAGAAGATGAAGTGATTAACAAATTAGAGGAAAATTTAAAGAAAGTGACTTCTGTTACCAGTCTGTTGGAAGAAGGACATACACCGGAAAGCTTATTAAAACTGATTTTAGATGGATTCGATGTGGAAATCATGGAGACAATGCCGACACAGTTCCATTGCAACTGCAGTAAAGAGCGTGTGGAAAAAGCATTAATCAGTGTTGGAAAAAAAGAAATTAAAGAAATGATTGATGATGGAAAAGAAATTGAGTTAAATTGTCATTTCTGTAATAAAAATTATATCTTTACGGTAGACGAACTGAAAAGTATTTTAAAACGCTGTACAAGAGCATAAGGAAAGGTCGGGTACGAGATGAGAGACGGTTTTGTAAAAGTGGGGGCTGCAACGCCGGATATTTTAGTGGCAGATTGTGTGCATAATCGGGAAGAGATTGTAAAAAAAGTAAAAGAAATGGCAGAAGCCGGAACAAAGATTATGGCATTTCCGGAACTTTGTATTACAGGCTATACCTGTTCAGATTTATTCTGGCAGGAACTGCTTCTTGTGCGTGCAAAAGAAGAACTTCACAAACTCGAAGAAGAATTAAAAGAGGTGGAAGGCTTGGTTATTGTGGGACTTCCGCTGGAATTTAATCAGAAATTATATAATGTAGCAGCCGTGATTTCAGGTGGAAAAGTTTTAGGATTTGTGCCAAAACGTCATCTGCCAAATTATGCAGAATTTTATGAGGCACGTCATTTTACAGCAGGTCATGCATTTGAGGGAATGATAAACTGGTACGGAAGAGAAGTACCTTTTGGACAAAATCTCTTATTTGCCTGTGAAGAACTGCCACAGCTTGTAACAGCAGTAGAAATCTGTGAAGATTTGTGGGCACCGAATCCGCCGAGCATTTCCCATGCACTTGCAGGAGCAACTTTGATTATCAATCCGTCTGCGAGCGATGAGGCAACTGGAAAAGATGAATACAGAAGAAATCTCGTTTCCGGACAGTCTGCAAGACTGCTTTGTGGTTATATTTATGCTTCCACAGGAAATGGAGAATCCACACAGGATGTGGTATTCAGCGGACATAATGTGATTGCGGAAAATGGTACGATTTTAAAAGAGGCAAAACGCTTTGCAAACGAAACAATTTACAGCGTGTTAGATATGAGTCGTTTAGTCGGAGAGCGCAGAAAAAATACAACCTGGCAGTCCGAGGGCAGAGAAAATTATCGGGTCATTCCATTCCACTTAAACATAACCGAGACAAAACTGGAACGCTTTATCGATGCAAATCCATTTGTACCGGATGCAAAAGGAAAAAGAGACAGAAGATGTGATGAGATTCTGACGATTCAGGCAATGGGACTTAAAAAACGTCTGGAACACACAAAGAGTCAGTGCGCCGTGCTTGGAATTTCCGGTGGACTTGATTCTACGCTTGCACTTTTGGTAACCGCAAGAGCCTTTGATTTATGCGGACTCGACAGAAAACAGATTTTAGCAGTTACTATGCCGTGTTTTGGAACAACAGACCGTACTTACACAAATGCGTGTGAACTGACCAAACGTCTTGGGGCAACCTTAAAAGAAGTCGATATTAAAAAGGCAGTGACCCAGCATTTTGAAGATATTGGACATGACCCGTCTGATCACAGTGTCACTTACGAAAATGGACAGGCAAGAGAGCGTACGCAGGTTATCATGGACATTGCCAATAAATTTGGCGGAATGGTAATCGGTACAGGAGATTTATCGGAACTGGCACTTGGCTGGGCAACTTACAATGGGGACCACATGTCTATGTATGGTGTCAATGCCTCTGTTCCGAAAACACTGGTGCGTCATCTTGTAAGATATTATGCAGATACCTGCAGGGAAGAAGCACTTTCTGATATTTTGCTGGATATCTTAGATACTCCGGTCAGTCCGGAACTTCTTCCGCCAAAAGACGGGGTGATTTCCCAGAAAACAGAAGATTTGGTAGGACCTTATGAACTGCATGATTTCTTCTTGTATCATATGCTTCGTTTCCAGTGCAGTCCGAAGAAAATTTATCGAATTGCAAAGAAAGCATTTGAAGGAAAATACGAAGAAGAAGTGATTTTAAAATGGCTGAAAAAATTCTATTGGAGATTTTTCTCTCAGCAGTTTAAACGCTCCTGTCTGCCGGATGGACCAAAGGTCGGAAGCGTGGCAGTCTCTCCAAGAGGAGATTTAAGGATGCCAAGTGATGCCTGCGTTCGAATCTGGATTGAAGAGCTGGAAACTTTATAATAGTATAGTGTGAAGTGACTTCAAAAAAATTTTGCAGGCGTGTGATAACCAGAAATACACGCAAAATCTAAAAATAGAATTAATTTTAAATTAGAAAAACTGTCGGATAAAACCGACAGTTTTTTGTTTTGTTTAACGAAAATTATAAAAAATAAACTAAAAAAGCGCCGAAATACTGGAAAAACCATTGTACTATATGTAGATTATGCGCAAAAGGGATTGATAGAAGTAAAATGCCATGCTATGATACAAAAAATGGAACTGAAAATGGACTCACAAATTTAAAAGCTGAAAGAGTCCGAGAGCACAAAAAAATAAAGGAGGAAATTAAAAAAATGATAACAAAGTATACCTATGGAAATCCATTTCAGACTGATGCAGTGGTACAGAAATTAGAAGCGCAGAACAAGGAAGTTCCGTATTTTACAGTGACAAAAACCAAGGAACAGCTTCAGTTTGAATATACACTGGAAGAGGAAGAAAAAGTTTATGGCCTGGGTGAAAATGTACGTGGAATTAACAAGAGAGGCTGGATTTACAAGAGTTGTTGTGCAGATGAACCAAACCATTTAGAGGACCGTACGTCTTTGTATGCATCTCATAACTTTCTTGTTTTCGATGGTGGAAAAGAGCAGTTTGGTGTGTTCTTTGACTATCCAGGAATCATTACTTTTGATGTGGGATATACACATTTAAATGAATTAAAAATTACATTAAGTGAACCGGACGTGGATGTCTATGTGATGACAGGAGAAAGCATTTTAGATATTGTAAAACAGTTCCGTCAGCTGATTGGAAGAAGTTACATTCCTCCGAAGTGGGCATTTGGATATCAGCAGAGTCGTTGGGGCTATATGAATGAAGATGATATCCGTGAAGTGGTAAAAGCACACAGAGAGAAGAAAATTCCGCTCGAAAGCATTTACATGGATATCGACTATATGGAGCGGTTTAAAGACTTTACCATTAATCAGGAACGTTTTCCGGATTTTCCTGAATTTGTAAAAGAGATGAAAACACAGCACATCCATCTAGTACCGATTATTGATGCAGGCGTGAAAGTCGAAGATGGTTATGATGTCTATGAAGAAGGCGTAGAAAAGGGCTATTTCTGTAAGAAAGAAAATGGGGAATACTTTGTAGCGGGTGTATGGCCTGGAAAAGTACATTTTCCGGATGTGTTAAACAAAGAGGCAAGAGAGTGGTTTGGAAATAAATATCAGGTGCTCTTAGACCAGGGAATTGAAGGCTTCTGGAATGATATGAATGAGCCGTCTATCTTCTTTGCACAGGATAGAATGGATGAAACCTTTGATAAGATTGCAGAGTTGAAAGATAAAAACCTTGATTTGGATACGTTCCAGCAGTTTACCGATTTGGTTGGAAGTCTGGCAAACAATACAGATGATTTTAAAAAGTTCTATCATAACGTAGATGGAAAAATGGTGCGCCACGATAAAGTCCATAATCTGTTTGGTTATAATATGACCCGTGCAGCAGGAGAGGCATTTGAACGTCTAAGCCCGGAAAAACGAATTTTAATGTTCTCTCGTTCTTCTTATATTGGCATGCACCGTTATGGTGGAATCTGGACTGGAGATAATAAATCCTGGTGGAATCATCTGTTGTTGAATCTGCGTATGATGCCGTCCTTAAACATGGTTGGAATTCTTTATACCGGTGCAGATATCGGTGGATTCGGTGCAGATGCAACGGAAGATTTGGTCATGAGATGGACCCAGCTTGCCATGTTCTCTCCACTGATGAGAAATCACAGTGCAATGGGAACAAGAGAACAGGAAGTGTACCGCTTCGACCATCCGGAAGAATTTAGAAAAATCATTAACATCCGTTATGGTCTGCTGGCTTATATTTACAGTGAATATATGAAATCAGCCTTAAACAGTGAAATGTATTTCAAACCATTATCTTTTGTGTATACAGAGGATGAGTTTGCTTCTCAGGTAGAGGACCAGCTTTTGGTTGGAGACAGCTTAATGATTGCTCCGGTTTATAATCAAAATGCAAAGGGAAGATATGTATATCTTCCGGAAGAAATGGCAATGCTTCGTTTTAGAGGCTTGGATGATTATGATACAGAAATCCTTTCGGCAGGACACCACTATGTAGAAGCCGGCTTATTTGAAATGCTGATTTTCGTGCGGCCGGATAAAATTTTAGTACTCACAGATGGCGGAGAGTATGTAGACGGTGTGGATTGTGACCACGTTAAAGCACTGGCATTTGTAAAGACAAAAGCCGAATATGAATGGTATGAAGATGACGGAATGAGAAAAGACTATGAAAATCCGGACAACTATGGCAGAATCACTATTGAGAAAGATGGAAATTGCGTGTATACTGGAAGTCGTGAGAAAAAAATAGAAGTAAAACTGTTGTAAATTTATGGCGTCCCACGGGTTTGTTCGTGTGAGTAGTCAGAAGAACAGTACAAAAACAGGAGTAAAGAATGGTTACAATTAAAGAAATGGCGCAGGAGCTCGGAGTCAGCACAACGACTGTTTCGAATGTTATTCACGGCAAGACAAAAGAAGTTTCACCAGCTAATATCGAACGAATTCAGAAAATTTTAAAAAAATATGACTATACACCAAATATCAATGCAAGGAACCTTGCGAGTAAACGATCAAAGATTATTGGCTTCTTGATTAAATCAAAACAGAATAAGGTAGCAAACCGATTTGAAGACCCATTTATTGGTGGAATTTTAGGTGCGATTGAAAGGCATGTACGGCAAAAGGGATATTACCTGATGGTTTATGCGGTCAATGACGTGCATCAGGTTCAGCAGTTTACGATGTCCTGGAACATGGATGGACTGATTACCTCGGGATTTGTAGAGGGTGATATTCGTTATTTGAAAGAACGTTTTAAAAATCCGATTGCGATTATTGATGATTACGATACAAATGGTCTGGGAAACTGTGCGAACATCAGAATTGAAGATGAACATGCAGAATATTTACTGACCAAATACGTTATTTCGCATGGTCATAGAAAACTTGCGTTTCTTGCCGATAATCTGGTCAATCTGGATAAGCGGAGATTTCAGGGATTTTGCAAGGCATTAGAAGAAGCTGGAATTCCGGTAAGTGAAGAAGAAAACTTTATCCGGATTTATGCAAATGATGCAGGAGAACCTCAAAACATGGATGAGATTTATGAAAAATCATTTTCTTATACAGCATTGCTTTGTGCTTCGGATTATTATGCGGCGCATATTGAAAATATGCTTTTGGACAGAGGACGAAAGATTCCAGACGAAATTTCGATTGGAGGATTTGACGATGTTCCAATCTCAAGAATGGTGCGTCCGGCACTTACGACAGTCCGGCAGGATATTCAGGCAAAAGGAATTGCGGCAGTAGAGGAACTTTTAAAGCTGATAGAGGGAGAACCAGGTGAGAGCATTGTTCAGCTTGGAACAGAACTTGTGATTCGGGATTCTATAAAAGAATTTTAGGAAAGAAGAGACAATAGAAAATAAAAAAGAAAGAAAAAATGACATTTTGCCGAAAGCAGAATGTCATTTTTTTAATTTACAGCAAATTGCTTTTCTGTAAATTAAAAAACGCTCCGCGAGGATGCGCACTGCGGCGTACAAGGAGGATGTCGCAAGCGACCGCCGCAGGCGCGAGAATGTGCCAAGGCACATTCTTTGTTTCTTTAAAATACTTATGCGCAAAAGCGAAAAAGGTCGAATGATGGGGAACCTTTTGCGCATAAGATAAGCATAAAAACAAGAGAAAATAGGTTTTTCGTAAAACCTACTAATGCAAAATACACAAAAAACAGGCTGTAATACTATGAAAATAAGTAGTAATACTGGTAAAAACGTAGAAATGGATAGAACAGCATACAAAAAGTATTGCTTTTTAACGAAAGGGGTGTTATGATAATTCCATCAAGAACTTATGCGCATAAGTGATAAAGAAAAAAGATGAAAATTCCAAGAAAGGTTGGTAAAAGAGATGAAAAAGAAATGGTTAGCAGTTTTACTTGCAGGAACGATGACAATGACATTAGGTGCATGTGGAAGCAGTTCAGGAAGCAGCTCTTCAGACAGCTCCAGTGATTCCAGCACAGCTTCAAGCAGTGCCAATAAAGATGCAATCCGTTTTGTAAATACAAAAATTGAAATTGACTCGGCCTTAAAAGATTTTGCAAAACAGTATGAAGAAGAAACCGGACAGGAAGTTGTAATCGAATCTTTAGGTGGTGGTGTTGACGTAAATGGTCAGCTGAAAAACTACTACGCAGCAGGAAACATGCCAGATATCTTTGCATTTGGTCCTGACTCTTATAAATCTTCTTTCAGTGACTGGTTAGAGCCACTTGACGGAGAAGAATGGATTGAAGATACGGATTATGCATTTAAGGGAGATGACGGAAAAGTATATGGTATGCCATTCTCACTGGAAGGAATTGGTCTTGCATATAACAAAGATATCTTAGATAAAGCAGGAATTGATCCTTCTACTCTGACAAACATTGATGCTTATAAAGCAGCATTTGAAAAAATTGACAGTATGAAAGATGAACTGGGACTGACATCTGTTTGTGCAGTTGCAGCAGAATCCGGACAGATGTACTGGTCAACCGGTAATCACTTATTAGCAGCTTATTATTCACAGGGACTTGACCGTGATGATAAAACATATATTGATATGGTAAACAATGAAGGAAAAATTGATGAAGACAGAATGGGACAGTTCGCAGACTGGTTACAGTTATTATTTGATTACTCAGACCAGAATGTATTGATTTCCGGTACTTATGATGATCAGCTGGCTCTTTGGGCAACCGGAAAAGCAGCATTTATCACACAGGGTAACTGGATTGACCCATCTTTACCAACTTATGATGCAACATTTGCATGTGGACTTGCTCCATCAGCATTTACAAAAGAAGATACAGATGGTCTTATCGTTGATACACCAAGTTTATGGGGAATTTACAATAAGAGTGATAAAATTGATGCTTGTAAAGAATTCTTAAAAGCACTTGCTGAATCCGAAGAAGGTCAGAAAGCACTTGTAGAAAACTGCGGTATGGTTTCTCCATTTAAATCCTGTACATTAAAACCTTCTACACCACTTGCACAGAGTATGCTTCCTTATATTGAAGCTGGAAAAACTTATGCATGGGATTGGGTAACACAGCCGGAAAACATGGCTATGAATGCAACTGGTCCTGTATTTGAACTGTATGCAAAAGGTCAGCTTGATAAAGAAGGATTTGTAAGTACAATGGCTTCTACAATAGCAGATTATGTAGCATCAAGTAAATAATAGATTTTATCGGCTGTCTTTGTTATAAGACAGCCGGTAAAAATTTGATGGGAGAGTTAGGGATGAATCAGTCGAAAAAAGCAATATCATGTGCAGCGATTGTAGCTGGAATTATTGCGATGGCAGCGGCACTGTACATGGATTTTATGAGAACAGGAACTTCCTTTCGGGGAGGACTTTTAATCGCAGGAGCGGTATTGCTTATTGTAGGGCTTTACCTGCTGCCAACGAAGAAACACCGTTCAATTATTTATGTATTATTTTTATTTCCACTGCTGTTTGCATTTGCAGTAACTGTGCTTATTCCGTTTGCCTGTGGTATCTTTTATTCCATGACAGACTGGAACGGAATAAAATATGATAATTTTGTTGGACTTGGAAACTACATTGCAATGTTCAAGTCTAGGGATTATGTATATTCTTTTGTTGTGACTTTTATTTACACAGTAATTAATATGCTGAGCGTAAATATTGTAGCATTTGCACTGGCACTGCTTTGTACTTCCAAAGTAAAAGGTCGTAACTTCTATCGTGCAGCATATTTCATTCCGAACCTGATTGGTGGAATTGTACTTGGTTATGTATGGCAGTTCATTTTCAATAAAGTTGCAGTTTCTGTAATTTCAGGAAGTGTTTCCATGCTGACAAATCCGAACCTTGCAGTTGTGGCAATTTTGATTGTAAGTACCTGGCAGTATGCAGGATATATTATGATGATTTACGTAACCGGTTTACAGAGTGTGCCAAAAGATATTCTGGAAGCATCCAATGTAGATGGTGCAAATACAGTTCAGACTCTGCTGAAAATCAAAGTACCGATGATTGCAAATACATTCACAATTTGTATTTTCCTGACTTTGGTTAACTCATTTAAACAGTTTGATTTGAACCTTGCTATTACCAATGGTGCACCAACTCGTATTCTTTCCGGAAAGCCGGTACAGTCTACAGAATTTTTAGCATTGAATATTTATAATACAGCGATTGGAAAGAACCAGTATGCACTTGGTCAGACCAAAGCGGTTATATTCTTTATTATTCTTGCAATTGTGTCTCTGACACAGGTTACAATCAGTAAAAAGAAGGAGGTTGAAATGTAATGAAAGCACAAAAAATAAGAACAACAATCGCTGAGATTGTAGGAATTCTTCTGACAATTGTGATATTAGCTCCATTCTTACTGGTTGTAGTCAACTCTGCAAAGGATAGCGCAAGTATTGTTATCAGCCCGATTTCCTTACCAAAAAACTGGGGACAGCTGTTGACCAACATGAGTAATGTTATTCATAATGATAACTTTAATTACTGGGGTTCTTTCTTTAGTTCCCTGTTAATTACAGCAGTATCTCTGATTTTACTGACTCTGTTTTCCAGTATGGCAGCCTGGGTTTTAGTAAGAAATAAAACCAAATGGTCAAACTTCATTTTCCTGCTGTTTGTATCAGCAATGGTTATCCCATTCCAGGTTGTTATGCTTCCACTGTTATCTACATTCCGTGAGACTTCAGAATTCTTAGGAATTCAGATGCTTCAAAGTTACAAAGGAATTATTTTTGCTTACCTTGGATTTGGTGGTTCGATGTCTGTATTCATCCTTCATGGTTTTGTAAAAGGAATTCCTTATGAACTGGAAGAAGCAGCATGGATTGACGGATGCAGTCCGGAAGGTACATTCTTTCGAATTATCTTCCCACTGTTAAAACCAATTCAGGTTACAGTATTAATCTTAAATGGTATCTGGATTTGGAACGATTACCTTCTTCCATCTCTGATGCTTGGATTAAACGGAAGAATCAAAACTCTTCCGGTTGCAGTAAGCAGTTTCGTAGGTTCTTATGTAAAACAATGGGATTTAATCCTGACAGCAGCCCTGCTTGCCATGATTCCGATTATTATCTTGTTCCTGTTTGCACAGAAACAGATTATTCAGGGTATGGTAGAAGGTGCAATTAAATAATAAATATATAGTAGGCAGAAAAAATGGCTTCGGACTTTTGTTCGGAGCCATTTTTTTTGTAGATATTCTTAATCTGCTTTGGCTTTTTCAAGTGCTGAGTTAATCGCATCTAACAACAGCATCGAAGTGTATTTATTTTCTTCGGCATAAGTAAGGTCTTTGGTGGACTGGGTTGCATAAATCTGATTCGCAAGGGATTCGAGTGCCGGTTCCATCAGTGGATACATAGCAGTGGTTGCTTCGCTTAAATTTGTCATGGAGATAGAGGTGATTTCATGTTCATCGACCGTGACTTCGACATCAAAGGTGTTGTTATCGAGCGTAATTGGGCTTTTATAGATACCGGCGTGATATTTGGCGGGAGAGCCTGAGAAAGAAGTGGTCTTTTTGTCTTTTCCGAACATCAAAAAAAGAAGGACTGCAAGCACAATGGCAAGTACAACAAAAAGCACGGTATAAATCACTTCTTTCGTATGTAGTACAACAATTTTTGTTTTCGCACTCATAGTATTCCCTCCTAGTAATCCTTTTTATAACTTATTAGGAGAAAAACAAAAATATGCCCCTAACAAGGTTGGTTGCGAAAACTTTTTATGTTAAACTAGTTTCAGATTAAATATCTGAGAGATTGAGGAGGATTTTTTTAAAATGAGTTATAAATTATTGGTACTGGATATTGATGGAACAGTGACAAATTCTAAGAAAGAGATTACCCCAAAGACAAAAGAAGCCATTTTAGAACTCCAGAAAAAAGGGATTCCGGTAGCGATTGCATCGGGTCGTCCGACAAAGGGAATTGTGGCAGTTGCAGATGAACTGGATTTTGCAACTTATGGCAGTTATGTGCTTGCATTTAACGGAGCGAGAATTATCAACTGGAAAACCAAGGAATGTATTTATTCAAAAGAACTTCCAGTTGGAATTCCAAAGAAATTATATGACGATGCCATGCATTATGGAACAGGGCTTATGACTTATGAGGGAGATGCTATTATCTCTGCAAAAGTACCGGATGAATATATTATGATAGAATCCAGAATCACGACACTTCCTGTGATCGAAAAACCGGATTTCAAATCTTATGTCAATTTTCCGGTTAACAAGTGTATTTTAACGGCTGACGGTGAAGTATTAGAGAGTATCGAACCGGTGATTGCCGAGAAATATCAGTTAGAAGCTCAGGTCTTTCGTTCTGAACCATATTTCTTAGAGGTGCTTCCGAAAAACGTGGATAAAGCGTATTGTCTGGAGCGTCTGTTAAAGATTTTGGGAATCAAGAGAGAAGAGATGGTATGCTGTGGAGATGGGTTTAATGATATTTCCATGATTCAGTATGCGGGTCTTGGAGTTGCAATGGCAAATGCACAGGAAAAAGTAAAAGATGTGGCAGATTATATTACCATAAAAACCAAATTTAGCAGAATTT
>JAIIAN010000235.1 GCA_022717655.1 Bacillota bacterium
CAATGACAGGCACTTGCACCTGTAATTGTAATTTTATCTGCACTGCATTTTTCCTGATTGTTAAATGTACACTGGCAGGCTTTGCAGTCTACGTCAATTGTTTTGCATCCACATTCTCCGCCAACACTGTTCATTGCACTTCCACTACGTTCCACAAAACTGCTGCAGCAGGTTTCGTCTGCGACTTTCGCATTGCTTCCATCTACTACGATGTCTCCTTTGGAGCAGTATTCCTCTTTGTTGTAGACACAGGTTCTTGCTGTACAATTTAATAATGGCATAATCATTTCCTCCTTAATCTCATACTCTTAGAGTACGTTTACCAAGAACAGTATGTGTAGAAAGAAATTTTTTATGCATTAATTTTTTAACTGAATCAAATAAATTCTCTGCTTTGATTTCAAATATCCGCTTGACTGCAACTTCCTATAGATTCCCAGCCAGTTTATCTTTCCAAATACCGAGACATTCTCTTACCAGATAATTGAGCTGTAAAAATTTATTGCTTTTTGCTGGAACGCCTTCTATTTGTCTGCATCCCATCTTTTTTCCAATCGAAGTTCCCCGAAATACGTGAAAGCCGTTGGTTACGATTCCGATTCGTAACGCTTCCGGTTTTTTATTTTGCTCTTTTTCTAAAATTGCAAGGGAATATTTTAGATTTTCATTTGTATTGGTCGAACGTTCCTCTTTTATCAGACGTGTTTCATCAATTCCCTGCGCAATCAGATATTCATACATTGCTTCTGCCTCGGAAATATCTTCTCCTGAACCTTTTCCACCAGAGACAACCGCTATTGTTTCTGGATTTTCATCGAGATATTCTTTTGCCCGCTCCAGACGAAGTTTTAATGAATTACTTAATTTTGTTCCATTGACCTGTGCCCCTAACACAATCAGAGTGTCCAGATTTTTAGAGGGTTTCTGAGTCATGCCAGAAAAAATCAGACCTTCTGTTATCAGAAACACAAGGAGCACCAGAACTGCCAGAGTAAGACAAACCGCTTGTACAGGTTTTGGAAATAGCTTTAAGAAGTTCCAGTGATGCGTTTCTTCTAACCGTAACAGAAGTGCTATCGCATAACAGATAATCCCTGCGACTGCCCAGATACATGGAAACAGAGAAGAAAGTCCTGCATACAATACAATTCCGATAAAATAAAGAATACTAAAACTTCCTAATAGAATAAATAATATTCTCATAAATAAAATCCTTTCGTTTATAGTTTTTCCTGATAGCAAAAGAAGGCGGGAAAATTCCGCCTTCTAATTTTTTCTAATTATTTGTTTTTTCCACAGCAGTGTTTGTATTTTTTACCGCTTCCACATGGACACGGATCGTTACGTCCGATTTTCGGTCCTTTTACAACTGTACCGGATTTTTTCTGTTCTACATATAATTCTTTTTTCTTTTCTTCTGTGAAGATTTCATCCCACTGAGGAAGATTGTACAGCCAGTCAGCTTTTGCATCTACCATGTTTTTGTAAAGCATTTCTGTATCAAATCCAAGATTTACTACAGTATCTTCTTCCATTTCTTCGATTGGGTTCTGTACTTTTAAGCTGTCATTGATTCCATCCAGGAAACCAACCATTGTCATAACGTCTACGTCAAATTTTTCAGCCAGTTCTTTTACAGTTCCTCTTTCTACATTTGTCGGGTCTGTAAGAAGTTTTTCATAAATTCCTTTTTCAATTAAGAAATAGTTTGTCCAGAATTTCTGAAGCTGTGCTCTGTCTGCTTCCTGAGAATATGCAATCTCTCTCCATTCCTGTAATAATGCCATGTATTTTACCACCTTTTACTTAATATTCATAATTTGGGCGCAAAGCACCTATGTGTAATAGTATATACGATATGCATAGATTTTTCAATATTTTTTATAGATTCCAAGCAGATTATGCATTGCAAGCGAAAAAAAACAGGTCTATAATGAAAATCGCAAATGAACAAATGAAAAGGAAGAAAAAGAAATGAATGATTCAAAACTTACAATCCGTGGAGAACTTACTCTTATCGTGATTGTCATTATTAACAGCCTCGGTGTTGTCTTGATGCTTCACTCTGGCTCAGGTATATCAGCCATTTCAAGTGTGCCTTATGCTTTCTCGGAAGTATTTCCAAAACTCACTCTTGGAACCTGGACTTACATTTTTCAAAGTCTGCTTATCTTAACTTTAATGGTGCTTCGGAAAAAATTTATTCCGGAATACTTATTTAGCTTTGTTATCGGATTTTTCTTTGGAAAAATGGTAGATATCCATCAGGCGTGGGTCAGCCAGCTTCCATACACGATTCCATTGCGTGTAGTATATTTTGTTTTAAGTTATCTCATTATCTGCTTTGGAATCGCACTTTCAAACCGCTGTAAAATGCCGATTATCCCGACAGACCTTTTTCCAAGAGAACTTGCAGATATCTTAAAA
Source organism: Bacillota bacterium (assembly GCA_022717655.1). GTDB lineage: Bacteria > Bacillota > Clostridia > Lachnospirales > Lachnospiraceae > Blautia. The sequence goes on from JAIIAN010000235.1 coordinate 2,428, forward strand.
CGTGAGTATTCCAAAATCAAAGTTCCTTTTGATGTTACCTGCCTGTTTATTACCGGATTTATGACTTTCTTATGTCTGGGACATATTATGGGACTTGGTGTTGGAACAGTACTTGCAGCCTTTACTATGGGAAAAGTAATTGGAATTATGGGAAAAGAAATGGATAAAAAAGTTCAGTTTGTTTCGATTATGAAGTCTTAAATAAAAGATGCAGATGTATCGCAAGAACGCGTATACACCTGCATCTTTTTTATTAATCAAAAATAATCAATGCCATGAATACTAAATCAGTATCTCCGGTATTTTTCAATCCATGTCCATGATTATCCGGTGTGAATGTAACATCGCCTGCTTTTACTGGACGGACAGTTCCATTGTCATCGTAATCGCCCTGACCGGATAAAATATAATAAGTCTCGCTTTCGTTATGGTGCTCATGGTAGCCCAGTGAACATCCTGGTTCAATTGTAACCTGTGCGTACAGACCACATTTTCCATTTAACTCTTTTTCTCCAAGGATATGTTTGATGATTACATGTCCCTCTCCACCACACATATTTTCCACTTTTTCTGTCTTTAATTCCATGGCAGCCTCACTTTCCGAGAAATTATTTTTTCTCTTAACTATTTTTTTCTTTCATCCTAGTATTTTTTAAATTATTTGTCAATCCTATTGTATATTTTAATAAAAACTGCTCATACTATAAGTAGTCCACGGAGGGAAGGCACAAATACGTGACGCTCTTCTTGGAAGAACAAAAGAAAAAGTAGAAATACTTATCCTCCCCTTTGAAAAGCCCCTGCACTTAGAAGAAGCCCACTAAGTACAGGGGTTTTGTTAATTCTTTTGAATTAATTTTACAAAAATAAAAATTCCTGCAAATAATCCTGCAATCGAAAGAAAAATGATATACCAGGTCATTTTATTTTTATTTTCTTCTCCTCTCCCTCTCAAATATCGGGTCTGGCACTAAAATCGCATCCAGCAGTTTTTTCGTATATTCTTCTTTTGGATTCAAGAAAATCTCTTCGGTTTTTCCCATCTCCACAATTTTTCCCTGATGCATCACTGCAACTTTGTTACATAAATACCGAACCAATGCTAAATCATGGGCTACAAACAAAAACGCACTGTTATGTTCTTTTTTCAAATGGGAAAACAAATTGATAATCTGTGCCTGAACTGACACATCCAATGCGGTAGTCGGTTCATCCGCAAATAACACTTTTGGCTTCAGGGCAAGAGCAATTGCAAGCACACATCTTTGACGCATCCCTCCTGAAAAATAATGGGGCTGAAGCTGATATCTCTGTTCTGCTTCTTCTATTCCCACCAGTTTCAGCATTTCAACCGCTCTTTTTTTTGCTTCCTGACGGCTTATCTTTTCATGCTGTAAAATTGCTTCTGTAATCTGTACCCCCACCGGAATTGTCGGATTTAAGGTCATCATCGGGTCTTGAAATACCATTGCCAGTGTTGTTCCTCTTAAACTGCGCATCTCTTTTTCTTTATACTTCGTAATGTCTTTTCCTTCGACTAAAATCTGACCGCTTTTGATTTTTGCATTGCCTGGAAGCAGTTTTAGAACTGACTGGCTCATAACAGTCTTTCCACAGCCTGACTCACCTACAACAGCAAGAATTTCTCCTTTTTTTAAGGAAAATGAGACATCCCTGACAGCCTGAACTTCTCCTCTTTTTGTATCAAAACTCACGGATAAATTTTTTAATTCTAATACTGCTTCCATACCC
>JAIIAN010000236.1 GCA_022717655.1 Bacillota bacterium
AGAAAAAGAAGCAGAAGAAGTTTTTCACTTCCGACACTTCCATCCTTGCCATCAAGAAAGAAAAAGAAGAAAAAAACTGTTTATCAGACAAAGAATAAAGTGGTGACAAAACAGGATACAAAAACTGCAAATAAGAAAAAAGGAAATCCAAATCGGAAAGGGACTTCTCAGGAAGAGAACTCTTCTTATAGAAGAAACTGGAATCAGAGAGAGGACGAGCCACAAGAACAGGAACAGAAAAACAGTTATTCCAATTATGTGTCTCATCCGGTTGTAGATTTAGATGATTTAAATCGTGAACTCTCACAGGAAATTAAGAAAATTTATGAACCAAGAGAGAAAAAATAAAATAAAGGTAATGAGACTGTGTAGGAGAAGAGGTTGTTTGTGTTGACAAATAACCTCTTTCTTTGTATACTTGCTGTATAATTGTTTGATTATCAAAATATTTGAGGATAGAGGTAAATAAAATGACAGCCAGAATTATAGGAACAGGAAGTGTAGTTCCAGAGCAGATTGTAACAAATGAAGATTTATCGAAGATAGTAGAAACCAGTGATGAATGGATTAGCAGTCGCTCAGGAATTAAAGAAAGAAGAATTGCAAAAGAAGAAACAACAACGAGTCTTGCCATTTTAGCAGGAAAAAGAGCATTGGAAAATGCAGATATTGCTCCTGAAGAAATCGAAGTCATTATTGTGGCAACGTGTACACCGGATTATTTTTTCCCGAATACAGCGTGTCAGGTACAGGAAGCAATCGGTGCAAAACATGCCGTGGCATTTGATTTAAGTGCTGCCTGCTCAGGATTCTTATTTGCATTAAGCGCAGTACAGGCATATATAAAAAGTGGAATTTATCAAAAGGCTTTGATTATCGGAGCAGAAACCATGTCGAAAATGATAGACTGGAGTGACAGAAGCACCTGCGTTTTATTTGGAGATGGAGCAGGAGCAGCAGTCATCTGTGCAGAAGAAACAGGAGTGTTAGAACTGGTTCAAAAATCAGATGGAGCTGGAAAAGGAGTTTTAAGCTGTAAAGCAAGAGAAACCAGAAATCTGTTAAATCACGAATCAGAAACCAAAGAGTATCTATATATGGAAGGACAGCCGGTCTTTAAATTCGCAGTAAAGACCGTGCCGGAGTGCGTAGAAGAAGTGCTGAAAAAAGCAGAAGTAAAAAAAGAAGAAATTCGTTATTATATTCTGCATCAGGCAAATAGCAGAATCATTCAGTCCGTTGCAAAACGATTAAAAGAGCCGGAAGAAAAATTTCCAATGAACTTATCTTTACATGGAAACACATCTGCAGCAAGTATTCCGATTCTGCTTGATGAAATGAATCGAAAAGGGATGTTAAATCGAGGAGACAAATTAGTGCTTTCCGGATTTGGTGCAGGACTTACCTGGGGAGCAGTACTTTTAGAGTGGTAAAAATTTAAGCCTGCTTTAAGAATTGTATGTTATAATGAATCCAAAAATAAAAATGTATTCTCAAAGTCTTTTTATTTTGAATTTTGTGAGTGCAGGAAGAAATTTTGGAGGGAAAAAACATGCGGTTACTGTTAGCAGAAGAAAGAATTAGCAAATGCATTAGAAGCAGTGTTTAAACATAATCATTACTCGCTGGATGTGGTCTATAATGGAGCAGATGCTTATGATTGGGCGAGCAGTCAGGAATATGACGGAATTATTTTAGATATTATGATGCCAAAGATGAGCGGGCTTGAAGTACTTGAGGCACTTCGCAAAGATGGAAGTATCGTTCCGATTTTACTTTTGACAGCAAAAAGCGAAGTAGATGACAAAGTGTTAGGTCTGGATTTGGGAGCAGATGATTATCTGGCAAAACCATTTGCAATGAAAGAACTGCTTGCAAGAGTACGCGCAATGACAAGGAGAAAGACAAAGCTGGAATCCAATGTACTGGAATTTGAAGGGCTGACGTTAAACCGTGAAAGTTTTGAACTTGTTTATAGAGAAAATAAAATTCGGCTGGGCAGTAAAGAATATCAGATGATGGAGTTATTGATGCAAAATCCGAACGCTTATCTTTCGGCAGAGCAGTTTATGCAGAAAATCTGGGGATTTGATACGGATGCTGAAATTGGAGTGGTATGGGTTTACCTTTCTTATCTGCGCAAGAAACTTCAGGGGATACAGGCGCCGATTGAAATCAAGGCTGCAAGAGGAATTGGGTATAAACTGGTACATCACATTGAAGAATAAGAGTTGGAGAAAAAATGGTAAAGACACTTCAAAGAAAATTTATCCTGATTACGATGCTTGCGCTGATTTCGGCACTGCTGGTTGTAGTTGGAGGCATTAATAGCATTAATATTTATCAGGTAAATAAAAAATCAGAAATACTGCTTTCCATGCTGGCAGAGAATGGAGGAGATTTTCCACAGCAGACGAAGAAAGACCCTCATCCTCAAATGGAAGAAAAAGATGAGAAAACAGCACCAAAAGAAGAAAGTCCGAAAGAAGCACCCCAAAAAGGAATTTTAGACTATCCTATTTCAGAAGAAACTCCATTTGAAACCCGATATTTTACCGTTACGGTTGCAGATGATTCTTCTGATAGCTTAGAGATGAGTGTAAATGTAAGCCACATTGCAGCAGTCAGCGAAGAGGAAGCAAAAAAATTCACAGAAGAATTAATAGAAAAAGAAAAAATTTCCGGATATTATGGCAGATACCGGTATCGGAAAGCTGAGACAGAAGATGGCAAAAGCATTTATATCTATGTAGATTGTTTAAATGATTTGCAGTCTATTCAGAATTTTGCAGTGAATTCGCTGCTGGTGGGCGGAATTTTTCTGGTACTGGTGCTGATTTTAGTCAGTGTATTTTCAAAAAGAGCCATTCGACCGGTAGTAGAAAGTATGGAAAAGCAGAAACAATTTATCACAGATGCGGGGCATGAAATTAAAACTCCAATTGCGATTATCCTTGCGAATACAGAAGTAATTGAAATGTGCGAAGGAGAAAGCGAGTGGACAAGGAGTATTAAAAATCAGGTATCAAGACTGACAGAACTGGTTGGAAGTCTGCTGATGCTTTCCAAAATGGATGAGACCAGGCAGCAGATTGAAATGCGGGAAGTGAAATTCGGAAAATTGATAAAAGAAATTTCGGATAGTTTTCATACAATGCTGGTACAGAAAAATCAGAAACTGGAATTGATGGTAGATGAGAAATTGAGTGTTTATGGAAATGAGAAAGAAATCCGTCAGCTTGGAACTATTCTTATGGATAATGCAGTAAAATATACACCAGATGGAGGTAAGATGCGAATCAGCCTGAAACGAAAAGAAAAAATGGCAGTGCTTGATTTTTATAATGAATGTGAATCGCTCCCACAGGGAGATTTAAATCGCCTGTTTGACCGGTTTTATCGAGCAGACAGCTCTCGTTCAAGAGAAAGCGGTGGATATGGAATCGGTCTTTCGGTTGCAAAGGCAGTGGTAAAAAATCATAAAGGAAAAATAAATGTAAAAGCACAGGAGAAGGGAATTTTATTTACGGTAAAAATTCCTGTCAGAGAGATTCCTTCTGACTCAAAGAAAGGATTTTTGTAAAGGTAATGTTTTTGGGAGTGCCAGTCTGACTGACACTCCCTTTTAAGTTAGGAAGTTCGGTTGTTTATAGCCCGGTAGCTCACAGAGATTAATTATTTTAGATACAAAGCCTCTAAGATATCTAAGATAGCTGTTTCTGAAAACTTACTGCTGTCGATGCATAAATCATAATGATTCATATCCATCCATTTGCGGTCTGTAAAATATTCATAGTAATAACGGCGTTCTTTATCCATTTTTTTGACAAGTCGTTTGGCACTGGTTTCGTTGCGGTCGAGCCGACGGATTACAGTTTGAACCCGGTAGTCAAATGGAGCATAGATAAAGACACGGTGGCAGTTTTTCTTTTCCTGAAGCACATAATCTGCACAGCGTCCAACAATGATACAGTCTTCCTTTTCAGCAAGGTCACGGATAACAGTCGATTGTGCATCAAACAATACGTCGTTCATAGGACGAAAATGATACTGTGGTTCCATCTGCATTGCTTCTTTTAGAGGAAGATGCCATTGATTTGCGCGTTTTTCATCTACTTTTTCTAAT
>JAIIAN010000237.1 GCA_022717655.1 Bacillota bacterium
ATTTTATAGGATTCTTTATATTTACATACGAAAAAAGGGATTCTACCTTTTCCAGAACGGTCCCAGTAAAATCCTGTAATATCCACAAGAGCAGCGGAAGAGATGCAGTTAGAACATCTTTTTTTATCAAGGGAAAACTTCTCCCGAATGGGACCGACTTCATAAGAAAAGACTCTGAAATTACTATATCGAACTTTACCAGTGTTGTCAAGGTAATTGTTAATTTATTACAAAAAAACTTTTCTTATTCGATAAAATTCGTTCAAAATCGACAAAAACTAATATTTGAAAACTATAACTAAAGTAAAAGAAGAATCCTCCATGAGGATTCTTCTTTTACTTTAGTAGCTTATCTCTGTTATTTTTTTGTTTCAAGTCCCAACATTGCCTGACCTCTTGGAATAATTCTTGGTCCGCCAGAGTGTTCAATATATTCTTTTGTGATGATAACTTCTCCAATATTATCATCTTTTGGAATTTCATACATGATATCCAGCATGTATTCTTCTAAGATGGCACGAAGTGCACGTGCTCCGGTATGTTTTTCCAATGCCATTTTTGCAATCGCATGAAGAGCGCCTTCTTCAAATTCGAGTTTTACTTCATCGAGAGCCAGTAATTTCTGATACTGTTTTAAAATTGCATTTTTCGGCTCTTTTAAAATCTGAACCAGCATTTCTTCGGATAAACCATCGAGTGTAAAGATAATCGGCAGACGACCTAAAAATTCTGGAATCATACCGAATTTCTTTAAGTCATCGACGGTTACTTTATTTAAAAGCTTGCTGTTATTATCGTATTTATCTTTTAAATCTGCCATAAATCCAATCGAAGCCTGTTTATTCAAACGTTCTTTGATAATGGATTCAAGGTCAGGAAATGCTCCGCCACAGATAAATAAGATATTTTTGGTATCTACAGTAGCAAGCGGAACCATTGCGTTTTTGCTGTTTGCTCCGACCGGAACTTCAACTTCACTGCCTTCTAAGAGTTTTAACATTCCCTGCTGTACGGCTTCTCCGCTGACATCTCTTTGGTTTGTATTTTTCTTTTTGGCAATCTTATCAATTTCATCGATGAAAATAATTCCATGTTCTGCTTTTTCCACGTCATTATCAGCAGCTGCAAGCAGTTTGCTTACCACACTTTCGATGTCATCACCAATATAACCTGCTTCGGTAAGAGAAGTGGCATCTGTGATGGCAAGCGGTACATCAAGCAGTCTTGCCAGTGTTTTAACCAGATAGGTTTTTCCACTTCCGGTTGGTCCAATCATTAACATATTGGATTTTTCAATTTCGATTTCATCAGCATTGTCTGCAAATACTCGTTTATAATGATTGTAAACGGCTACCGACATTACTTTTTTTGCATATTCCTGTCCGATTACATAAGAATCGAGGCTTTCTTTAATTTTATGAGGTGCTGGTATACTGCGAATATCAAATACTTTTGGTGCAATTTTTTCATTTGCTTCTTTTTCCGGCTGAGCTTTTTTCTTTTTAATTCTCTGTTTTTTTGGAATTTCATTTTGTAATGAATTTAAATCGACCATATTGATATTTGGCATGTTTTTCATTAAGTCACTGTAATCCATCGACATATTCATATTGTTCATAGAATTAAAACTCTTTTGCATACAATCCATGCAGACATGGATTCCACCTGGAATGTCAATCATTTTACCGGTTTTACTTTCCGGACGTCTGCAGATAAAGCAGACGTTTTCGTATTCTTCTTCTTTTTTTTCTTCTTCCTGTTCTAAATAGTCCTTATCTTCTGCCATGTTTTCTCCCGCTTTCCATCTATATGATTTTTGTTCTCTGTATAAGCTTATCTGTCTGTGGGTATCTTAACATAATTCATGCATCCGAACAAGTAAACTTTTCATGAAAAAAATCTAAAGCCAAAAATCCCCAAGATAGGTCTTGTATGTAAGGTGGTAGATTTGGTAAAATAGAAACAGTAAGTAAAAAGCAAAGAACAGGAAAAAAAGATGAAACTAAGAATTAAAAGTATATGGAAGATGATAAAATATAATATGGTAAGTCTGCTTTTGTTTGAAGCAGGATATCGGATTGCTACTTTTTTAATCATTACAAATATGACTTCAACGGCAGTTAATTATGCATTAAAAAAGCTCAACTTCAGTTATCTGACCGCAGAAAATTTTCTCAAATTTTTAAAAAATCCAATTTCCCTGCTTTTCCTTTTTGGAATCCTGTTATTGATTTTATTCTTCTTTCTAATAGAAATTTCAGCGGTTTTATCGTGCTTTTCCCATTCTTATCAAAGACGAAAAATCTATACCAGTGATATGCTGATTGAAGGAATCCGACGGACTCTGCATTTCTTAAAGCACAGCAGGAGTTCCTGGATTTTGTGTATTTTAGTGGCAGCACCGTTTTTGAGTGCCTATTTTCTGATTATTGAAATCTCTTATTTTGGAGTGCTTCAATACAGTGTGATGCAGGTTTATAAATGGGTAAAACCGCACTGGATGTTATATCTGGCGGTTGGAATTATCTTAGCAGTTTCTTTTCTGGCGGTATTTTCGCTTCCTTATTGTCTGCTGGAGGAAAGAAAGAGCAGCAGAGGATTAAAGTCAGGATGGATTCTTTTAAAATGGCATTGGAAGCGGATTATTTTAGGATTTGTGGCACTTCATGTTGTAATGATTGTGATTATTGCAGGTGTTTATTTTCTGGCAAATGCTGTGGCTTCTGGTTATGCAGTTTTAAGCAGACCAAAGTCAGCAGTGGTCAGTGCCGTACTTGTCTATAATGACTGGATTCGTATGGGAATCGGTATTTTTGCGGGGGCAGTGCAGTTGATGTTAAGTCTTGCCTTTGTCTATTTTATCTATGCCCGCTATCATATTCAGAAAAAAAGTGAAGCGGGAATTGCAGCCATTTTCAGACAGAAATCCTGGTATCAAAAAATTGGTCAAAGAAGAGCAGCAGCTATCTTTACTGCGATTTTACTTATAATGGAAAGCTCTTATCTGGTGGTGCTGGCTTCCGACCACAGCAGTGCGGTAAGCAGTCTGATGAATACAACCGGAGTTACTGCACACAGGGGAGGTGCTTTGATGGCACCGGAAAATACGATTAGTTCTCTGAATTATACAATCGAATGTGGAGCAGATTATGCAGAGATTGACGTACAGGAAACCGCTGATGGAGAATTAGTGCTTTTACATGATAATTCTTTAAAACGGACCGCAGGTGTAAAGAAGAATGTCTGGGAGATGACCTATCCGGAAATTGCACAGCTTGACGCAGGTTCAAGTTTTAATAAAAAGTTTCGTGGGGAAAAGATTCCAACTTTAGATGAGGTATTGAAATTCTGTAAAGGAAAACTGGATTTAAATATCGAAATTAAATACAATGGTCAAAATAAAGGAATTGTAAAGAAAGTTGTGCGTATAATAGAACAGAATCATTTTGAGGACCATTGCGTAATTACTTCGATGAATTATTCGTTTTTAAAGCAGGTGAAAAAGACAAATCCTGACATCCGTACCGGATATATTATGACGATGACTTATGGAACGATTGCACGGATAGAAGCAGCAGACTTTTTCAGTGTGAAATATACTTATGTGGATGAGGCATTTGTAAGAGAAGCTCATTCTCTTGGTAAAGAAGTACATGCATGGACGGTCAATTATCGTGGAGATATCAGGCGGATGTTAGATGTGGGAGTCGATAATATCATCACGGATAATCCGGTGTTAGTGAGAAAAGTTGAAAATCAGGAAAGTGATATGCAGACTGGTTTTTGGGATTTAATGCGCTATGCGTTCAAGATGTGAGAAAAAACTGTTGACAAATAGTGGCAAAGAAGATATACTTTGAACATCAAAGTAATTTTGAGATAAATTTGTTGAGGACAAATCATAGATAGAAGTGAGAGTCTTATCAACTGAGATAAAAAGAAAAGATTGTTTATAAGGAGATTAAAAATTATGTTAGAAAAAATGAGAGAAATTATTGCAGAACAGTTAAACTGTGACGAAGGAGAAATCAATTTAGATACTTCTTTTAAAGATGACTTAGGAGCAGATTCCTTAGATTTATTTGAATTGGTTATGGCTTTAGAAGATGAATATTC